>NZ_JBFTNO010000025.1:0-23594 GCF_056397525.1 Arthrobacter sp. 05L45_2
CCGTTGAAGGTCCGCTCCAACGACTGCGACTACCGGTTCCGCCCGCACTCAGGCTTCGCGCACCTCACCGGCCTGGGCCTGGACCACGAGCCCGACGCTGTGCTGATCCTCGAGCCCACCGATGAAGGTGCCGGCGACGACGGCGGCCACCACCGCGCGACGCTGTACTTCCGGCCCCTGGCCGGCCGCGACACCGAGCAGTTCTACGCCGACTCGCGCTCCGGCGAGTTCTGGATCGGCGCCCGTCCCACCCTCGCCGAGTTCAAGGCCAAGCTGGGCCTGGAGACCGCCGACCTCGGCGAACTCGAGCTCGCCATCACCAAGAACGTCGGCGCCCCTGAAATCGGCGGCACCTCCATCCGGCTGGTGCGCAAGGTGGATGAGAACATCGACGCGCTGGTGGACACCGCCCGCTACAACACCGCGAAGGATCCGGAGAACCTGGACCTGGGTGTCCTGGACGCCCTGGACGAGAAGCTCAGCGAAGCCCTCTCCGAGCTGCGCCTGATCAAGGACGAGTGGGAGGTCGAACAGATGAAGACCGCTGTGGCCGCCACGGTCCAGGGCTTCACCGAAGTGGTCAAGGCCCTGCCGCGGGCCCTGACCCACCACCGCGGCGAGCGCGTGGTCGAAGGCGCGTTCTTCGCCCGGGCCCGCGAAGAGGGCAACGAACTCGGCTACGACACCATAGCCGCCTCCGGCAACAACGCCACCGTCCTGCACTGGACCCGCAACACCGGCAAGGTCACCGCCGGTGAGCTGCTGCTGCTCGACGCCGGCGTCGAGGCCGATTCCCTGTACACGGCGGACATCACCCGCACCCTGCCGGCCAACGGCACCTTCTCCGAAATCCAGCGCAAGGTCTATGAGGCAGTGCTCGACGCCGCCGACGCCGGCTTTGCCGCCGCGCAGCCCGGCACGAAGTTCCGCGACATCCACACTGCGGCCACCACGGTGCTGGCCGAGCGCCTCGCCGAGTGGGGCCTCCTGCCGGTCTCCGTTGAGGAGGCCATCAGCTCCGAAGGCCAGCAGCACCGCCGCTGGATGCCGCACGGCACCAGCCACCACCTGGGCCTGGACGTGCACGACTGCGCCCAGGCCWAGCGTGAACTGTACCTCGACGGTGTCCTGACCCCGGGGATGGTCTTCACGATCGAACCCGGCCTCTACTTCAAGGAAGAGGACCTCGGGATTCCGGCCGAGTACCGCGGCATCGGCGTCCGGATCGAGGACGACATCCTGATGACGGCCGACGGCCCGGTCAACCTGAGCGCCGCGCTGCCGCGCCGGGCCGACGACGTCGAGTCCTGGATGGCCGGCATYTACCAGGAAGTCGAAGCCGAGCAGCCGTAGCAGCCGGAAGACACATAAGAAGACACAAAAAGGGAGGGCCGCCGGTGATGAACCGGCGGCCCTCCCGTTTATCGTGAAGGTGTCCCTACTGCTGGTCACCCTCGCGGCGGGGGGCGTCCTGGCGGGGGGTCTCCTGCCGGGGCTCCTCCGTGACCCGGACACCGTACTGCGGGCGCCCGTCGGGCAGGTCGGGGTAGGCGATGGCGGAGGGGCGGGACGGCTGCTGTTCCTGCACGGCTTCCCCGTTGGCGCCAGGCTCGCGGCCGGCGTCGGCGGTCCGTTGGCCGTAGGGGTCGCTCCAGCCCGCCGGACGCTGCGGAGCCTGGCCCTGGCCGGGCTGGCCGTAGCCCTGCGGGCCCTGGCCCGGCTGGCCGTAGCCCTGCGGGCCGTGGCCGGGCTGGCCCGGCTGCTGCGGGCCCGGCTGGTACTGGGGCTGGTGGTCCGGCTGCTGGCGCACCGGAGCGGAGGCGTCATGATGCGTCATGGGAAGCTGGTGCAGCAGGCGGCGGGCCTCGTGGGCAGCCTCAAAGGCCACCACGACGTCGTAGTTCGTGGCCACAACCTGGCTGGTGGAGGTGAAGTCGCGCTTGCCCCGCTGCATCGCGTACGTGACGATGCCGAACAGCATAAAGAAGGCGGCACCCATCAGGACCGAGGTGACGATCGAGAAGTAGCCGCCGGTCTCCGAGAAGAAGGAGAGCATAACGCCCACGAACAGGCCGAACCACATGCCGCTCAGCGCACCGGAGAGCGCAACGCGGGGGTACGTCAGGCGGCCGGTGACGCGCTCCACCATCTTCAGGTCATTACCGACGATCGAGACCAGCTGCACCGGGAACTGCTGGTCCGCCAGGTAGTCCACCGCCTTCTGGGCGTCCAGGTAGGAGTTGTAGGAACCGACAGTGTCCCCCTTGGGAACCGTGCGGGACTCGTCCGCCCCGCCGGGAACACCGGCCTTAGGACCACCAAAAATGTTTGACATACGCCCATTCTCACCCATCCGGCTGGGCAGTACCTGCAAATTCAGCTAAAAGAGAGCGGACTCGGTAGCCTGTAGGGGTGAGCACAACTCTTTCGCGGGTATTTGTCGCGCGCCTCCTCGGACTGGACGTCTTCGACCCCCTGGGCGACCGTCTGGGACGGCTGCGCGACGTTGTGGTGCTCTCCCGCGGCAACCGGGGCGCCCCGCACGTGGTGGGCATCGTCGTCGAGGTGCCCGGCAAGAAGCGCGTCTTCGTGCCGATGACCCGCATTACCTCCATCGACCAGACCCAGGTCATCTGCACCGGGCTGGTGAATCTCCGCCGGTTCGAACAACGCGGCGCGGAAACGCTGGTGGTGGCCGAAATGTTCGATCGCCGCGTGACCCTGGCCGACGGCAGCGGGGACGCGACCATCGAGGACATCGCGATGGACCGGCACCGCTCGGGGGACTGGTTTGTCAGCAAACTCTTTGTCCGCCGCGGCCACTCCCTMTCCCCGCTGAGCCGGCTGCGCCGCAACGAGACCATGATCATCGACTGGGCCGACGCGCAGCAGGGCGCCCGCACGGAACCCCAGGCCGCCACCCAGTTCGTCGCCACCCACGAGGACCTCAAGCCAGCCGACTTCGCCGAGGCCCTGCAGGAGATGAGCGACAAGCGCCGCTTTGAAGTCGCCAGCGAACTCCAGGACGAACGCCTCGCCGACGTCCTGCAGGAAATGCCGGAGGGCGACCAGGTGGAGATCCTGTCCGCGCTCGACGTCGAACGCGCCGCCGACGTGCTCGAAGAGATGGACCCCGACGACGCCGCCGACCTCCTCGCCGAACTCCCCAGTGCCCAGGCCGAGGAACTCCTCCAGCTGATGGAGCCCGAAGGCGCCGAAGACGTGCGCCGCCTGCTCGAATACGACGAGGACACCGCCGGCGGCCTCATGACCCCGGTCCCGGTCATCCTGCCGCCGGAAGCAACGGTTGCCGAGGCGCTGGCCCACGTCCGGCGCGAGGAACTCTCCCCCGCCCTGGCGTCGTCGATCTTCATTGCCCGCCCGCCGCTGGAGACTCCCACGGGGCGTTTCCTCGGCGTCGTGCACATCCAGCAACTGCTGCGCTACCCGCCGCCGGAGCCGCTGGGCAACCTCGTGGACAAGAACCTGGAACCCGTGTCTGACCAGGCCCACATCAGCGAGGTCGCACGTGCCCTGGCCACTTACAACCTCAACTCACTCCCCGTGGTCAACGACGACGGACGGCTCGTCGGGGCGGTGACTGTTGATGACGTGCTTGATCATCTGTTGCCCGATGACTGGCGCGCCCACGAGGACGACGCCCCGATAAGGAAGCTTGGAGGCCGCATTGGCTGATATCAGCACGCCCCGGAACTCCAACGCCCGGCCCGGTGCCCGGATGACGGGCAGCCTCGACACCCCGCTGAGCGGCCGGCAGCGGATCCTCCCGAAGTTCTCCCCCAACCCGGACGCGTTCGGGCACGCCACCGAAGGCTTCGCCCGGTTTATGGGCACCCCGCAGTTCCTGGTCTACATGACCGTGTTCTGTGTATTCTGGCTCGCCTGGAACACCTGGGCGCCCACCGACTGGCAGTTCGACTCCCGGGACCTCGGCTTCACGCTGCTGACCCTGATGCTGTCCCTGCAGGCGTCCTACGCCGCTCCCCTGCTGCTGCTCGCCCAGAACCGCCAGGACGACCGGGACCGGGTCTCGCTCCAGCAGGACCGCCAGCGCGCCGAGCGGAACCTCTCGGACACCGAGTACCTGACGCGGGAACTCGCCTCGCTGCGCATCGCCCTGCGCGAAGTGGCCACCCGTGACTACGTCCGCGCCGAGCTCCGCAGCCTGCTGGAGGACATGCTTGAAGCGCAGGAGGAACTGCGCACCCACGACCCCTCCGCGGGCATGCACGAATCCCCGCGGGACAAGGTCAAGGAAAAGCTGAAGGAACGCCGCGACAAACAGCGCAGCCCCCGCACCCAGCAGATCCCCCGCGTCAAGACCGGACCGGACGGCCAGGATCCGTCCGCGCCGCGCACCTTCCCCGAAAGCTGAGCCCCACACCCCATGAACACCCCGCAGGGATCAACCCCGGCGTCCCTGGAACAAGCTGTCCGCGCAGCGCTGGCCACCGTCATCGACCCCGAGCTGCGGCGGCCCATCACCGAACTCGGCATGGTGGACGCGGTCCAAGTTTCCGACGCCGGTGCGGTGCGGATCACCGTACTGCTCACCATCGCCGCGTGCCCGCTGCGCGGCACGATCACCGCCGACTGCGAGGCGGCGCTGGCCGCCATTCCGGGCGTGACCGCCGTCGACGTCGATCTCAAGGTCATGACCCAGCAGCAGCGCGATGYCCTCAAGGAGCAACTGCGCGGTCCCGGCGGGCAGCGCGGTATCCCGTTCAATGCACCGGGCTCCCTGACCAAGGTCTTCGCCGTGGCAAGCGGCAAGGGCGGGGTGGGAAAGTCCTCGGTGACGGTCAACCTGGCCTGCGCCCTCGCGGCCAAGGGGCTGCGGGTGGGCATCATCGACGCGGACGTCTACGGCTTCTCCGTGCCGGCGCTGATGGGCATCACCCAGGCGCCCACCCGCGTGGATGACATGATCCTGCCGCCGGTCGCTTACGGGGTCAAAGTCATCTCCATCGGCATGTTCGTCAGCGGCAACCAGCCGGTCGCCTGGCGCGGTCCCATGCTGCACCRGGCCCTCGAACAGTTCCTCACGGACGTCTACTTCGGCGACCTCGACGCCCTCTTCCTGGACCTGCCGCCCGGCACCGGCGACATCGCCATCTCGGTGGCCCAGCTGCTGCCGAAGGCCCAGATCCTGGTGGTCACCACTCCGCAGGCCGCGGCGGCGGACGTGGCGGAACGGGCCGGGGCCATCGCCGTGCAGACAGGCCAGTCGGTGGCCGGCGTCGTGGAAAACATGTCCTACCTGGAAATGCCCGACGGCGGCACCATGGAACTCTTTGGCAGCGGCGGCGGCGCCGTACTCGCCGAGCGGCTCTCCGCGACGGTGGGCACCGATGTGCCGCTGCTGGGCCAGATTCCGCTGGACATCCTGCTGCGCGAAGGCGGCGACAGCGGGGTGCCGCTGGTACTGGGCCGTCCCGAGACGGCGGCGGCGGGGGCCCTCGCGGGCATCGCCGGGAAGTTGGCGTCCAGCCCGCGCGGGCTCAAGGGAATGTCGCTGGGCCTCCAGCCCCGCTGACAGCCGCCGAGCTTCCAGGGCGCCGGGCCGGGGTCGGGACTAGGTGGCCTCGGAGTCGAACGGCGCGGCTACGCCTTCCGGCAGGCGTTCGACGACGCGGGCCGGACGGCGCTCCTCGGCCGCGGCAACCGCTGCGGGCGCCCCGGCGCTCACCGGCTTAGTCTCGTCCTCCAGCAGGGCTTCCCGGATGATCCGGCGGGGGTCGTACTGCCGCGGATCGTACTTCTTCCAGTCCACGTCGTCGATGTCGATGCCGACTTCGTCCTTGATCTGCTCCCGGGCCCCGGAGGCCATCCGGCGGACTTCCCGGACAATGTTGGCCAGCTTCTGGGTGTATTCAGGCAAGCGGCTGGGGCCGATCACCAGAAGGCCGATGATCAGCAGAAGAATGAACTCCGGTCCATTGATTCCAAGCACTCTAGGAGATTACCCTCTCAGTCCGGCGGGCGACGATTCCGAAGCGCCAGCCTGCGGCTCGACCGCGGAAGCCGCCCTGCGGGTGGCCAGTCACTGGCGTCATCGTGCCAGCAGCTCGACAATACGGCCGAGGCCACGCTCGAGCCGTGCAGGCATTTCCTCCGTGCCCCGAACCTTCGCTGCCTGGCCGGGCCGGCCATGCACCAGGGCGCCCAGAGCGTCGTCGGCCTGCTCCGCCGGCAGGTCGGAGACGTAGGTGAACGTCGCCCCCGGCGTACGGTAAATCGCACGGAACGGCGCCTCCGGGTTGACCCAGAGGGCTCCGGCCGGCACGGCGGCGTACTCCGCGGGCGTGGCAGCACCGGCCCGCGCGGCAACGAAGCCGTCCTCGGTGGCGGGGTGGCCGGTCAGGACGTTGATCGGCGGCGCAGCAGCGGTCTTGGCGGGCTGGCCCGCGGCCCCCTCAGTGGCGGTGTGCTGCTCCAGGACAGTGGCGAAATGGCTGCCGTCGGTGAGGCGGAGTTCCAGGACTTCGGAGCCGTTGGCGACGGTGCCCCGGGCCCAGACGAGGTGGTAGCCGAGTTCCCGCAGTTCCGGGCAGGCCCAGCCACCGGATTGCAGCGCGGCGAGCTGTTCGGCGGTGAGCGAGCCGGGCGGTGCCACATCGGGTTCGCTGCTCAGCTGCCAGGCGGCCCCGGAGACACTGGCCGCCGCCATAGCGGGGCCGGACGGTGCAGTCCCCGGAAACGCCGCGGACAAGGCATCCCTCGCGGGCAGCGCGGTGTCGCCGCCCATGACGTACGCGGCGCCGCCCATGAGGGCCGCCGTCGCAGCGGCTCCCCCGGCGATCCGGACGGCAAGACCGAGCGGCCGGTGTGGTGGGCGCTGGGACTTCCGCTCCGGTCTGCCCGGCTGGGGCGCAGCTTCTGTGTCGGCGGCGCTGTGCCCCGCGGTGTCCTGCCCGGCGGCCAGTGCGCTTGTGCGTGCCAGCAAGCGCGCGGTCAGGTCGCTGCTCGCGGCGGGCACGGCGGCGGCGCGCAGCCGTTCCAGGTACTCACGTTCGCGCTGCTGGCGCGCGCGGCAGGCGGCGCAGCGTTCGACGTGTTTGCGGCGCCGCTCCTGAGCCTTTGCGGTCAGCGTCCGGGCCGGGGCGAGGGGGCGTCGCGGCCTGCGGGCGAAGTACGCGCAGGCAAGGCCGCCCAGGGAGTGTTTCAGCAGACCCATTGCCGGTGTTAGAGGAGGCCGGCGATGCGCGGCATCTTGAGCCGCGGCTTCAGAGCCTGCTTCGACGCCGGCCGCGGTGCGCGGTGGGCAAGCTTTTCGCGGAGCATGGTCCGGCCGCGGTGGATCCTGGACCTGACGGTACCGAGCTTGACGTCAAGCGCCACGGCCACCTCGTCGTAGGACAGGCCCTCGAGGTCGCATAGTACGACGGCGGCGCGGAAGTCCGGCGGGAGCTCCTCCAGGGCGGCCTGGACGTCGAGGTCGAGGTTGTTGAATTCGAAGCTTTGTTCCGGGCCCGGTTCGCGGCCCGGGATCCGTGACTCGGCGTCTTCGGCCAGAGCGTCGAAGCGGATCCGGCTCTTGCGCCGGGCCTGGTCAAGGAAGAGGTTGGTGGTGATACGGTGCAGCCAGCCGTCGAGAGTGCCGGGCTTGAAGTTCTCCAGCGAGCGGAAGACCCGCACAAACACTTCCTGGGTGAGGTCTTCGGCGTCGAACTTGTTGCCCGTGAGCCGGTACGCCAGGCGGTAGACCTTGGCGGAGTGGTTCGTCACCACTTCTTCCCATGTAGGCCTGACCCACTCGGCCTCGGCCGTGGGCTGGGAATCATCAGTTGCAGGGACACTTGCCAGAACTGACATTGTCCACTCCCCTCGCGGATGGTTCTTACGCCGAATGGTTCACGCTGCTGCAGGGTCCATACCCTAGGTTCGGCGCCGATCACCTCGCGGATGAGCGGATCACCATCATGTCAAAATAAGCTGGGAATTTCCTGACGCCGCTGATTCTTCCGCCCACGGCGGAACGCCGGCCCGGTACGGCGGGCCGGACACAGTACGCTGTATGAAACACTCCCCTCCTGCCCGGAAAGCGATACCCATGAGCGCCGATAAGTCCACGAGCTGGTCCTACGCAGAAGATCTGCCTGCCGAGGACGAGGTTCTGTTGCACGCGCGTGAACGGTCTTTCGAGCTCGGTGTCACCCCGATCGGTCCCGGCGTCGGCGCCGTCCTGACGGTACTGGCCGCCGCGTCCAAGGCGCAGACCGCCGTGGAAATCGGCACCGGCGCGGGCGTTTCGGGCGTCTGCATCCTCCGGGGCCTCGGCCCGCAGGCGGTCCTGACCACCATCGACGTCGACGTCGAGCACCTGCGTGCCGCCCGGGAGTCCTTCCAGGAGGCCGGCAGCCCGGCCAACCGCACCCGCACGATTTCCGGCCGCGCCGGCGACGTGCTGCCGCGCCTGACCGACGGCGCCTATGACCTGGTGTTCATTGACGCGGACAAACCCAACTACCCCGGCTACGTGGAGCAGGCCGTCCGGCTGCTTAAGTCCGGCGGCCTGCTGATTGTCAACGACGCCCTGGACAAGGACCGCGTCTCCAACCCCGCCGCCCGCGACGCCACCACTGTGGTGCTCCGCCAGGTGGGCAAGTCCATCCGCGACGACGAGCGTCTCTCCGCGGCCATGCTGCCGACCGGAGACGGCCTGCTGGTGGCGGTCAAGAAATAACCCGGACACACAAAGGGGCCCGCAGCCAATTGGCAGCGGGCCCCTTCTGGTGTGACTAAAAGTTATTCGGTAACGCCGACCAGGCATTCCTTAAGATTTGTCGCTTCTGCAGCATTGAGTTCGACCACAAGCCGTCCCCCGCCTTCGAGCGGAACCCGCATAATCAGGCTGCGGCCCTCTTTTGTCACTTCCATAGGGCCGTCGCCGGTGCGTGGTTTCATAGCCGCCATGAGGAATATCCCCTCCAGTAGTCCCGTGACTTACCAGCCCGGCCGGGCTGTGTCCGCTTGGTCAAACAAGCAGCCTGGCGGTCGTGATGGTGCCGCCGAAGCTCAATACTTAGTTTTCCTTGCTTACGCTCCATTATCCCGTAATTACGCCCGTGTAGCTAATCGATGGATATTTTGTGGTCCGCGCGAATCCGGGAATTCCCGCAGCCAAAGGTGTTCCGCGTCACGGCGGATAGTCGCCCCCGCCGGGCAGCGGGGCCCAGGCCCAGAGCCACACCACCCAGACAATCTGCAGCAGCAAAAACATCACCACGACCGTTCCCCGGTAGGCGCGCGAGCGGGAAACAAACGCGGCGCCGATGGCCAGCGGAAACAGCGGCAGGAGCATCCGGAAGGTACTGGTTTGCGGGTGCAGGAACACCAGCAGGTAGCCCACGTAACAAACACACCACAGCCTCATCTCGGTGCCCAGGGCCACCACCGGCCGGGACATCAKCAGCAGGACGAAGACGGCGACGAACACAAACGGCGCCAGCAGCCCCAGTACGGGCCCGAACAACTGGACGCCCGTGTCGAACCAGGGCTTGAACGGCACCAGGTCCTGCCCGCGCCACAYGGTCTCAGTTTTGGTGTACGCCTCAATGTCGCCAGTGACGGCCCAGGCGTATGCGGGCCACAACAGCGCGCCGATCCCGCTGGCCGCGGTCAGAACCGCGAGCGACCACAGCTGGCTGGCGGTGTGCGGCGGAGCGGCAGGGGCGGGCGCGACAGGAGCGGGCGCGGCGGGGGCGGGCGCGGCAGGGACGGGCGCGGGGGCGTCTGCGGCCGCCTGGCCGGAGGCGGACGGCCGGCCCCGGAAGAGGGCGACGGCGCCCGGGTAGGCCCGGTACAGGAAGAGCAGCCCCACCATGGCCGCAAACGGAACTCCGGTGGGCCGGGAGAGGCACATCAGCAGCACCACCGGTACGGCCCAGAGGTAGCGCCGGCGGAGGACCAGCAGCAGGGCGCCAGCCAGCAGCAACAGGTTAAGTGACTCCGCGTAGGGGACCTGCAGGACCGGCGAGATGGGGAAGGAGCAGAGGAATACCGTGCCCCAGAGCGCGGTGCGGTGGGTGGCTTTCTGCCGGAAAAGCCGGTAAACCACAAACGAGGCGGCCAGGCCGGAGAGCATGGCGATGATCGTCAGGGCGGATGCCGGCGCGATGCCGGTCAGTCCGGCCAGAATCCGGCCCAGCAGCGGGAAGAGCGGGTAGAAGGCCCACGCGTTTTCCTGCACGTTGCCGGCAGCGTCGGTGGGCAGCTCGGCGGGGTAGCCGTGCTGCAGGGCCTCCCCGTACCAGCGGGCGTCCCAAATGTTGATGAAGTTCCAGTAATCGGGCTTAGCCGGGAACCACGGGTTCACGCCCTGGTGCAGCGCCGCCGCCATAAAGATGCAGGCGCTGACCAGCCGGGCGGCAATGTAGAGGCCGCCCACCTGCAGCCACCAGGGCCAGCGCGCGGCGCGGCCGGCGCCGGCGGAGATCCTGCGCCACACGGCTGTGTTCAGGCCCTCCTGCACCACCGGCGTCACGGGGCCGGGTCCGGGGCGCTTTTCGCCTCAACGGCCGGCTGCGGGTTTTCCGGGCGTGCGGGCGCCTGGCCGTCCCGGAGGGCCGTGATTTCACGGTCTTTCCGGGCGATCTGGTCGCGCAGTTCGTCAAGGACCTGGTCCACCTGGTCCATCCGGTAGCCCCTCACACCCACGGCGAACCGAATCCGGTCGATGTCGGCCGGTTCGGCCCGCTCGGGCAGGAGCACCGCCGGCAGCGACGCCACCGGCTCGTCGAACCCGTCGTTGAAGGGTTGTTCGCCGCTGCTGCGGCGAAGGACCCGCTGCACCAGATCGGTGCCGAGGAGGATGGCGACGGCGACCAGCACGACCGCCACAAAGACCAGGAAGAAGCTCACAGCTCCATCGTGCCAGACGCGGCTGGGCCGCAGGCTCAGGCCCGCGGGCCGTCGCCRGTGCCGGTGCCGCCGGTCGCCGGGTTGTTCCCGTTCGGATTACGGTGGCGTGCGGCGCCTTCGACGATGAGTTCGACGGCGAGCGCCGGGTCATCGACCACCTGGACGAGGTCGAGGTCCACTTCGGACACCATGCCCTCGGCGACCAGGGTGGTTTGGATCCAGTCCAGCATCGGGCTCCAGAACGCGGTGCCGATCAGCACGATCGGGAAGGACGTGACCTTCCGGGTCTGCACCAGGACCATGGCCTCAAACAGCTCGTCGAGGGTGCCGAGGCCGCCGGGGAGCACGATAAACCCCTGCGCGTACTTCACGAACATGGTCTTCCGCGCGAAGAAGTACCGGAAGTTGATGCCCAGGTCCACCCACTGGTTCATGCCCTGCTCGAAGGGCAGTTCGATCCCGAGGCCGACGGATACCCCGTTGCCCTGGACGGCGCCTTTGTTCGCGGCCTCCATGGAACCCGGACCGCCCCCGGTGATGACTGCCAGCCCGGCTTCGGCAAGCTTGCGTCCGACGTCGACGGCCAGCTCGTAGTTGGGGCTGCCGGGCTTTGTCCGCGCGGAGCCGAAGACGCTGACTGCCGATCCGAGGTCGGCGAGGGCGCCGAAGCCTTCGACGAATTCACTCTGGATCCTMAGCACCCGCCACGGGTCGGTGTGCACAAACTGGCCCGGTCCTTTGGTGTCCAGCAGCGTCTGGTCGGACATCGTGACCCGCGCAGCCTTGCGCCGCAGTTCCAGCGGGCCCTTATGGCGGATGCCGTTGGGCGGCGGGACGTCCCGCCGTCCGGAACCGGCGTTTCCTGCGGGGTTCTGGCCCTCAGCGGGCTGCGGTTCGGTACTCATCCCCATAGGCTAGCGCGGATCGGAGCCCCGGCCGCAGCGGCGCGTCGGACCCCCGGAAGCGGCCGCAGGGAGCCTGACCTGCGGGTATCTCTTGGATCACGATGTGGACCATCTCCGAGTGATTGCGGTCATATTCGGCTAATGTTCGCTAGATTCTTCTTATGACTACTCAAGCGCCGGGCGATGCCCTTGTCTCCCTGAATGCCGTCAACAAGCATTACGGCCAGCTGCACGTCCTCAAGGACATCAACCTCAGCGTCCGCAAGGGCGAGGTGGTTGTTGTCATTGGCCCGTCGGGCTCCGGCAAGTCAACGCTCTGCCGTGCCATCAACCGTCTCGAGACCATCGACGACGGCGTGATCAAGATCGATGGCAAGGAACTTCCCGCTGAAGGGAAGGCACTCGCCAAGCTGCGCGCCGACGTCGGTATGGTCTTCCAGTCCTTCAACCTGTTTGCCCACAAGACCATCCTCGAAAACGTCACCCTCGGACCGATCAAGGTCAAGGGGGTGTCCAAGGCGGAGGCGGACAAGGACGCCATGGCCCTGCTGGAGCGCGTCGGCGTCGGGCAGCAGGCACCGAAGCTGCCGGCGCAGCTCTCCGGCGGGCAGCAGCAACGCGTGGCGATTGCCCGGGCGCTGGCCATGAAGCCGAAGGTGATGCTCTTCGACGAGCCCACCTCCGCGCTGGACCCGGAAATGATCAACGAGGTCCTCGACGTCATGGTCCAGCTCGCCAAAGAAGGCATGACCATGATTGTGGTGACCCACGAGATGGGCTTCGCCCGCAAGGCCGCGGACCGTGTGGTCTTTATGGCGGACGGCCAGATCGTCGAGGACGCGACGCCCGAGGAATTCTTCACCAACCCGAAGAGCAGCCGCGCCAAGGACTTCCTGTCCAAGCTCCTGACGCACTAGAAAACCACCAGGTATTTGTCTCTGGCCGCCCCACGGCGGCCGTCCAATGAAAGGTATCCGATGAAGAACTTCTTTACCCGGAAGAAGCCGATGCTGGTCGCAGCTACTGCGGCACTGGCTCTTTCCCTCAGCGCCTGCGGCGGCACCGGTGGCGGCGCGGCTCCGGCCAACTCCGAGCCCGCCCCGTACAAGGTCGCGGACAACGTCACGCTCACGGGCAGCCCCACTTACGACGCCGTTAAGTCCAGCGGCAAGCTGCGGGTCGGCGTCAAGCAGGACCAGCCCGGCCTTGGCTTCAAAGATGCGGCCACGGGCGAGTTCACCGGCTTCGACATCGAGATCGCCAAGTGGATCGCGGCATCGATGGGCATCAGCAAGGACAAGATCGAGTTCAAGCCGATCCCCTCCGCCAACCGCGAGTCGGCCATCACCAACGGTGACATCGACTACTACGTGGGCACCTACTCCATCACGGACAAGCGCAAGAAGCTGATCGACTTCGCTGGCCCGTACTTCGTGACCGGCCAGGGCCTGCTCGTGAAGAAGGACAACTCCTCGATCAACAGCGAGAAGGACATCTCGGGCAAGAACGTCTGCTCGGCCACCGGTTCCACGCCGATCCAGAACATCAAGGCGAACTTCCCCAACACCAAGACCACCGAGTTCGACACGTACTCGCAGTGCGTCGAGGCGCTCAAGAGCGGCCAGGTTGACGCCGTCACCACCGACCAGGCCATCCTCCTCGGCTACGCCGCCCAGGACCCGGACAACCTGAAGGTCGTCGGCGAGCCGTTCACCACCGAGAAGTACGGTGTCGGCCTGAAGAAGGGTGACACCGCCCTGCGCCAGTTCATCAACAAGATGTTCACCGACGGCGGTTCCGTGTGGCAGAAGCTTTACGACCAGTCGCTCGGCCAGTCCGGCACTAAGGTCAAGCAGCCCGCAGTAGATAACTACTAAACCGATGTTGAGGGGGCGGCCGAAGGGCCGCCCCCTCCGCACCTGCTGAAAGCGACGATTCTGTGAATACGCTGCTGGACAATTCGGACCTCTTCATCACGGGGTTCCGGAACACACTGATACTTTTCTTCTTTTCCGCGATCTTCGCCCTCATTCTTGGCACCATCGTCGCGACCCTGCGTGTCTCGCCGGTTCCCGCGATGCGCGCGGCCGCGACGCTGTACGTGAACGTGGTGCGCAATACGCCGCTGACCCTGGTGTTGTTCTTCTTCGCGCTCGGGTACCCGAAGCTCGGGCTCGTCCCCATCGACTTCACAACGGCGGCCATCATCGGCCTGAGCCTCTACACCGCCACCTATGTGGCCGAGGCGGTCCGGTCGGGCATCAACACCGTCCCCGTGGGCCAGGCTGAAGCGGCCCGGGCCATCGGACTCCCCTTCGCCCAGACGCTCACCCTGGTGATCCTGCCGCAGGCGTTCCGCGCCGTCATCCCGCCGATGTTCAGCGTGTTTATCGCGCTGCTCAAGAACACAACGGTTGCTGCAGGCTTCTCGGTCTTTGAGGCCGGCGCGATCCGTGCCAACCTCTCCGAACGCGGCGAACCCGCCATGGTGGGCCTCCTGTGGGTGGCCCTGGTGTTCGTGATCCTCGTTTTCATCCTTTCCGCGCTGCAGCGAAAGCTTGAACTGAAGTGGAAGGTTGCCCGATGAGTTCTGTCCTCTTTGACGCCCCCGGGCCCAAGGCCCGCTCGCGGTACCGGATCTTCGGGGTAATCACTGCCCTGGTGATCCTGCTGATCGTGGGCTTTATCGTTTTGAGGTTTGCCCAGAGCGGCCAGTTTGATGCCAAGAAGTGGCAGCTCTTTACGTTCCCGCTGGTGCAGCAGACCATCGGCCAGGCGGTCGGGGCCACCCTGGCCGCCTTCGGCACGGCCGCGGTCCTGAGCCTGATCCTGGGCATCCTGCTGGCTTTCGGGCGCCTCTCCGACCGCCGCTGGATCAGCGCACCGTGCTACGGCTTCACGGAACTCTTCCGTGCCGTGCCGCTGCTGATCCTGATGATGATCTTCTACTACGGCCTGCCGACGGTTGGGGTGCAGGGCATCACGCCGTTCACCGCCGTCGTCGCCGGCCTGGTGCTCTACAACGGTTCTGTGCTGGCCGAGGTTTTCCGGGCCGGCATCGAGTCGCTGCCCCGCGGCCAGAGCGAGGCCGGCTACGCCATCGGGCTGCCCAAGAGCAAGGTCATGACCAGCATCCTGCTCCCCCAGGCGGTCCGTTCCATGCTCCCGGTGATCATTTCGCAGCTTGTGGTGATCCTGAAGGACACCGCACTCGGGTTCATCGTGACGTACAACGAGATCCTGTTCCAGGCCAAGTTCTTCGGCAGCCAGATCCAGTACGGTTCGCCGATCATCCCGGCGGCGATCGTCGCTGCCGTCCTGTATGTCGGCATGTGCCTGATCCTGGCCGCGATCGCCAAGTGGCTGGAGCGCCGGCTGTCCCGGAAGCCCGGTGCGGCTGTCACTCCGGCGGCCAGCGTGCCCGCGGAAGTGTAGCGAACCGACCACGGCGCCCAGCGCCGGAAACGGGAACGGCCCGGAACCTTGCGGTTCCGGGCCGTTCGTTTTAAGCGCGGTGTGTCACCGCACGCCAAGCCAGCTCCGCAGCGCGCGCAGGCATTCGCGGATCGCATCGGCGTGGACGTGCTCGTCGTCCTTGTGCGCCAGCAGCGCATCACCCGGACCGAAGTTCACCGCCGGGACGCCCAGTTCGCTGAAACGCGCGACGTCGGTCCAGCCGTATTTGGGCTTCGGCTCGGCACCGACGGCGGCGACGAAGGACGCAGCAGCCGGGTGGTTCAGCCCCGGCCGGGCACCGGCGGCGCCGTCGGTGCGGACCAGGTCGAACCCGGCCAGCAGTTCACGGACGTGCTCCTCGGCCTGGTCGGGGGTCTTGTCCGGGGCGAAGCGGTAATTGATTTCCACCACGCAGCGGTCCGGGATGACGTTGCCGGCCGTTCCGCCGTGCACCCGCACGGCGTTCAGGCTCTCGCGGTAGTCCAGGCCGTCGACGGCGACGGTGCGGGGCTCGTACGCGGCCAGCCGTGACAGGATGGGCGCTGCGGCGTGGATGGCGTTGCTGCCCATCCAGGCGCGGGCCGAGTGGGCGGCCTCGCCGACGGTGGTCGCCTCAAACCGGATGGTGCCGTTGCAGCCGCCCTCGACCGTTCCGTCGGTGGGTTCCAGGAGGATCGCGAAATCGCCTTCGAGCAGGCCGCCGTGGTTGCGGACCAGCCGTCCGAGGCCGCTCTTGACCCCCTCGACTTCCTCGTGGTCGTAAAAGACGAAAGTGACGTCCTTGTTCGGCTCCGCGCCGTCGAACAGGCCCGCGGCCAGGGCCAGCTGCACCGCGACGCCGCTCTTCATGTCGGTGGCACCGCGCCCGTAGAGGACCCCCTCCCCCGGCGAACCGGATGGCCAGTACGAGGGAACGGTGCCCAGGGCGCCCTCGGTGGACGGCAGCGGGACCGTGTCAAGGTGCCCGGCGAGGATGACCCGCTCCGCCCGGCCCAGGTTGGTGCGGGCAACCATGGCATCGCCGTCGCGGGTCACCTCGAGTTGCGGAATGGCGCGCAAGGCGTGCTCAACGGCGTCGGCCAGCCGCCCTTCCTCACCGGAGACACTGAAAATGTCGATGATATCCGCGGTCAGCAGGGCTACGTCCTGGCGAAGGTCCAGGCGGGCGGGGGCAGTATGCTCAGTCACCGTTCCACTGTATCCGCCCGCCCGCCCGTCACAGGTTTCCGGCAGCGCAGGGGCCGTCTATAGACTTAACCCCATGACTGAAACCCCTGTTGCCGCTGTGCCCGCCGACGCCCGCTCCGCCTACGGTTACGGCGTCGCCACCATCGCCACCCGCAACGGCGAGGCCACGGTCCTGGACGTCTGGTTCCCGGCGCCGGCCCTCGGCACGGCCGCGGACAACCTGCGGGACGTCGCCAACGCGGACCAGTCACTGCTCGACATCGCCGCRSMSGGCGMCGACGCSGACCGYGGCACCGAACARAARGTSGTYTTCGCGCAGATCMACCTYGAYGAGGCGCCKGCSGACACSGCGGACGCSTACCTGCGCCTGCACCTGCTCTCGCACCGCCTGGTCCGGCCCAACAGCATCAACCTGGACGGGATCTTCGGCAAGCTGCCGAACGTGGTGTGGACCAACTTCGGTCCCGCCGCCGTCGAGGACTTCGAACTGACCCGTGCGCGGCTGCGCAAGCGCGGCGCCGTGACCGTGTACGGGGTGGACAAGTTCCCGCGGATGGTCGACTACGTTATCCCCTCCGGTGTCCGGATCGCCGACGCCGACCGTGTCCGGCTCGGCGCGCACCTGGCCGAAGGCACCACGGTGATGCACGAAGGCTTCGTGAACTTCAATGCCGGCACGCTGGGCACCTCCATGGTCGAGGGGCGCATCTCCGCCGGTGTGGTGGCCGGCGACGGCTCCGACGTCGGCGGCGGCGCGTCGATCATGGGCACCCTGTCCGGCGGCGGCAAGGAGAAGATCTCGCTGGGCGAGCGCGTCCTGCTCGGCGCCAACTCCGGCGTCGGCATCAGCATCGGCGACGATTCGGTGATCGAGGCCGGCCTTTACGTCACCGCCGGCACCCGGGTGCGCGTGGTCGGCCCGAAGGACGACGACGGCGAGGACACCAGCCGGATCGTCAAGGCCGTGGAACTCTCCGGCGTCCCTAACCTGCTGTTCCGCCGCAACTCCTCCAGCGGCGAGGTGGAGGTCCTGCCGCGCAAGGGGCAGACCGTGGAACTCAACGAGGCCCTGCACACCAACTAGGCTGGTTCCGAGAACTGACCGGCGCAAGTATGGACCGGCCCTGACGGGCCCGAGGGAGTAACAGACGTGGCACGCAGAGGTCGCTGGCGCCGTCGGATCGTGCTGCTGCTGGCCCTGGCCATGGTGGCGGGCGCCGTCTACACGGCGGTGGGATTCCTGCAGCGCTCCGACACCCTGGTCACTGAACGGTGCACCGCGACAGGCGCCGGCGGTGAAGACCTGGCCACCGACCAGGCTGCCAACGCCTCCCTCATCAGTGCCGTCGCGGTCCGGCGCGGCCTGCCGGCCCGCGCCGCCAGCATCGCGCTGGCCACGTCCATGCAGGAATCGAAACTGCGCAACATCGGCCACGGCGATCAGGCCGGCCCGGATTCCCGGGGATTGTTCCAGCAACGGCCCTCGCAAGGCTGGGGCACCGAGCAACAGGTGATGGACCCGTTCCATGCCACGAATGCCTTCTACGACGCGCTCGAAAAGGTCCCGGGCTACGAAGTGATTCCGATTACCGAGGCTGCCCAGCGGGTCCAGCGTTCGGCGTATCCAGGGGCCTACGCGCAGCATGAGCCGATGGCGCGGGCGTTTGCCTCCTCCCTGACCGGCTACACGCCCCAGGGACTCGACTGCACGCTGCGCACGCCGGACGCCGCCGGGAACGCCGGACTGGTCCGGCAGCGGCTCGTCTCAGCGTTCGGGGCCGTGCCCGCAGCCGCGTCCGGCCGGACCGTGACTGTCCAGGCCCGGGACAACACGGCGTGGGCGGTGGCCCAGTGGGCGGTCGCGAACGCCAAGGCCCTGTCCATCTCCGAGGTGCACGTCGATGGCAAGAGCTGGAACAGGATGTCCCACAACGGCTGGCAGTCCGCCGATGGTCCCGCCGGGACAGTGACCATCACGATGGCCGAGAAGCCAGCAGCGTAGTCCCTGCAGGGGGCGCAGACCAGCAGGTTCAGACCAGCAGGTCCACCACGGGCTGGACGTAACTGCGGAACAGTTCCGGTTCGGACAACAGCGCCGAACTCATGATGATCTTGTCCGGCTCGAGGTACCACGCCCGCGGCTCGGCGAGCGGAAGTTCGATGATGGTCAGGTCGAAATCACGCGCGGCCCGGCCGACTTCCAAGAGCCGGTCATCCACCAGGTCGGCCAGCAGTTGCGTGGCTCCGCTGGCGTCGCGCTCCGCTTCCAGCGCGAGGTACTCGCCGCGGCGTTCCCGCGCCCAACTGAGGGCCGCACCGAAATGCGCCTGGAGCACCCGCCGGAGCGCCGGGGAATTGCCGAACGCGCCGAAGCTGGGCGGACCCAGTTCGGGTTCCATCTCCGGGTGGGCTTTCAGGAGCTGCGCCCACCACGCCTCCCACTCGGTCTTCAGCGCGGGCATGCCGCCGACTTCGTCGATGAGGTGGGTGTGGTCCGAGGAGCGGATCTTCGGCGCGACGTGCGAGAGTGTCGGCTGGCCCGCAGTGTCCAGGCCGGCGGCGTCCCGGACGTAAAGCGCAATCAGCATCGGCCCCGAGGTGTCCATGGTGATCCGCCAGCCGGGACCGCCTGTGTGGTGCATCCGATTGCCTCCCTTGGCATGACGTACTTTCCCAGTCTATTCCTGAAGCTGGCGCAGGTTAATGGGCGGTGGTGCCGCTGCCCAGACTCGCCAGGTGGGCGTCCAGGACATCGTGGCACATTTCCGCTGTCATCCATTCGGGCTGCAGCAGCGCGTGCATGGTCAGGCCGTCCAGGGTGGCCAGCAGGCGTTCCGCCTCGGTGACCAGGCGCTGGCGCCCGGCGTCGTCCGCACCGCCGTCGTCCGCGGTGAGGTCCATCATCAGCCGGCCGACGACGGCGGCCACCGTCCGGTGGCTGCGGTCCGCTTCGGCGGCGAGGAAGGGCCGGGTCCGGGCCGCGTTCTTGAAGGCCATCCACACGCAGGCGTCGACGGCGCGGTCCTCGTCGAGCGGGAGCAGTTCCGACAGCAGGGTCAGCACCGCGGTGCGGTGCTCCGCCGAGCCGGGGGCCTCGGCTGCCAGCCGGGTCTCGGCGGCGTCGAGCCGTCCGGCGATCCGGTCGATCACCACCCCGAAGGAGTGGGCCAGGAGCTCGTCGCTGC
Organism: Arthrobacter sp. 05L45_2; assembly: GCF_056397525.1. Lineage (NCBI taxonomy): Bacteria > Bacillati > Actinomycetota > Actinomycetes > Micrococcales > Micrococcaceae > Arthrobacter > Arthrobacter sp. 05L45_2. The sequence goes on from NZ_JBFTNO010000025.1 coordinate 19,619, forward strand.
TGGCGAAGTAGTGCCGCACGGAGCCGACGGCCAGGTCGGCCTCGTCGGCCACTTCGCGGAGGGAGGCCCGTTCCAGGCCGTCGGCCGCGATGATCCTGAAGACGGCTTCGACAACTTCCTGGCGCCGCAAAGCAGCGTCGACAAATTTGGGCATTGCTCTTTTTTAGCACGGATGTGTCCGCTCAACGGCGTCCCACGCCGGTCACACCAGTAACTCCAGCAACATCCGGGAACGACGCCGGCCGCGCCCCCGGGTGGGGTGCGCGGCCGGTGTCGTTTGTCAGTCTGTGCCTAGCGGGACGGGTAGTTCCGCTCCGGCTCTCCCGTGTAGAGCTGCCGCGGGCGGCCGATCTTGGTGTTCGGGTCGCTGATCATTTCACGCCACTGGGCGATCCAGCCCGGCAGGCGCCCGATAGCGAACAGCACGGTGAACATCTTCTCCGGGAAGCCCATGGCCTTGTAGATCAGGCCGGTGTAGAAGTCGACGTTCGGGTAGAGCTTGCGCTCGATGAAGTAGTCGTCCTGCAGCGCCTTCTCTTCGAGGCGGAGCGCGATGTCCAGGAGCTCGTCGTTGCCGCCGAGCTTGGTGAGGATCTCGTGGGCCGTGGCTTTGACGATCTTGGCGCGGGGGTCGTAGTTCTTGTAGACCCGGTGGCCGAAGCCCATCAGGCGGACGCCGTCTTCCTTGTTCTTGACCTTCTCCATGTAGTCCTCGGGCTTGATGCCGTCGGCCTGGATCTGGCGGAGCATCTTGAGCACGGCCTCGTTGGCGCCGCCGTGGGCCGGGCCGAAGAGGGCGTTGATGCCGGCCGAGACGGAGGCGAAGAGGTTGGCGTTCGAGGAGCCGACCAGCCGCACCGTGGAGGTGGAGCAGTTCTGCTCGTGGTCCGCGTGCAGGATCAGCAGCAGGTCCAGGGCCTTGGCGACCACCGGGTCCACCTCGTACTGCTCGGCCGGCAGGCCGAAGCTCAGGCGCAGGAAGTTCTCCACCAGGTTGTGCGAGTTGTCCGGGTACAGCATCGGCTGGCCGACGGACTTCTTCAGGGCGTAGGCGGCGATGACGGGCATCTTGGCCAGCAGCCGGTAGGTGGAAACCTCAACCTGCTCGGCGTTGAAGGGGTCCAGCGAGTCCTGGTAGAACGTGGACAGTGCGGACACGGCCGAGGACAGCACCGGCATGGGGTGGGCGTCGCGCGGGAAGCCGCTGAAGAAGCCCTTGAGCTCCTCGTGCAGCAGGGTGTGGTGGCGGATCCGCTGGTCGAACGCTTCCAGCTCGGCAGGCGTCGGCAGGTTGCCGTAGATCAGCAGGTAGGAAACTTCCAGGAAGCTGGAGTGCTGGGCGAGCTGCTCGATCGGGTAGCCCCGGTAGCGCAGGATGCCGGCGTCGCCGTCGATGTAGGTGATGGCGGAGGTGGTGGCCGCGGTGTTCATGAAACCGGGGTCAAAGGCGACAGCGCCGGTCTGCTTCAGCAGCTTGGAAACGTCGTAGCCTTCGTTTCCTTCAACAACCTTGATGCGCGGGAGCTCGAGCTCCCCGCCTGCATGACGCAGGGTTGCGCTGGTGGTCTCAGTCATGGATTCTCCTCATGAGGCGTCTGGGCCCCTGTTGAAAGCTTGATCCAACATCTGGTGGAGCGGCCCACGGAACCTGTATCGGGACACGGATTCCAACGGCTGCGCTGCCTTCTTGTGGAAAGCCACCATTGATAGTCAGTTAAAAACTACCGTCAGTTCGCGGGTGGCACTAATCCGGGACGCCGCCAAAGCGACCAAATCGCGCATCTTGTGGCCCGCGTCACAGCATTGTTACGGTCCCGTAGCCAGACGTTCGACGGCGGCGTCGATTCGTTCGTCCGAGGCAGTGAGCGCCACCCGGATGAAGCCGTTKCCGGCGTCSCCGTARAASACACCGGGRCCGACGACGATYCCRCGGTCSGCGAGCCKGCCCACGGTGTCCCAGGTCGSYTCSCCSGCCGTGGCCCAGAGGTASAGTCCGGCGCGGGATTCGTGAATGGCCAGGCCGAAACGTTCCAGCGCCGGGACGATCCGCTCGCGGCGTCCCCGGTACAKGTCCTTCTGGGCCTGGACGTGCGCGTCGTCGCCGAGGGCCACCCGCATGGCCTCCTGGACGGGGTAGGGGACGATCATGCCTGCGTGCTTGCGGCTGTTCACCAGGTTGGCCATGATAGCGCCGTCCCCGGCAACAAAAGCGGCCCGGTAGCCGGCGAGGTTGGACTGTTTGCTCAACGAATAGACCGCCAGCAGGCCCTCGTGGGAGTCCCCGGCCACGCGGGGGTCCAGGATGCTGGGGACGGGCTGCCCGCCGCGTTGGAGGTCCCACTCCCCCCAGCCGAGTTCCGCGTAGCACTCGTCCGAGGCAACCACGGCGCCGATCTCCCGGGCCTGGTCGACGATCCGCTTCAGGGATTCGGCGTCGCGCACACTGCCGGTGGGGTTGGCCGGGGAGTTAACCCAGATGAGCCGGACCCGGGACCTGGTGCCGGCGTCGAGCTCATCAAGGTCATCGGCGGCCACATGCTCGGCGCCGGTGAAGGTGGCCCCGATGTCGTAGGTGGGGTACGCGACGGTCGGCCGGACCACGACGTCGCCCGGCTTGAGCCCGAGCAGGAACGGCAGCCAGGCCACCAGTTCCTTGGACCCAACAGTGGGCATCACGTTGGCCGGGTCCAGCCCGGGGACGCCGCGGCGCCGGTCAAACCAGTCCGCGATGGCCTGGCGCAGCGCCGGCGTCCCGTGCACCGTGGGGTAGCCGGGGGCGTTGGAGGCCGCGCGGAGCGCCTCCTGCACCAGTGCCGGGGTGTCGTCCACCGGGGTGCCGATGGAGAGATTCGCGACGCCCCCGGGGTGCTCGGCGGCCCGCGCAAGATACGGGGCCATGGCTTCCCACGGGTAGTCGGGCAGGCTGAGTCCGAAGCTGCGCACCGCAGAAGTCACCGGCGCCGTCCTAGTTGTCTTGCTTCTGCGGGGGCAGGGCGGCGATCATGGCGTGGTCGGTGTGGGTGTTGCCGATCTTGGCGGCGCCGCCCGGCGAGCCGAGCACGTCGAAGAACTCGACGTTGGCCTTGTAGTAATCGGCCCATTCCTCGGGGGTGTCGTCCTCGTAGTAGATCGCCTCGACGGGGCAGACCGGCTCGCAGGCGCCGCAGTCCACGCACTCGTCCGGGTGGATGTACAGGGAACGCTCRCCCTCATAGATGCAGTCGACGGGGCATTCTTCGATACATGCCTTGTCTTTGACATCTACACACGGCTGCGCGATTACGTACGTCACGTCCCTGGCCTCTCCACGTTGGTTCCGGCGTCCCGCCGGATCTTGCTCCCGGCCTGAGCGCCGGGCTGCTGACTTCTGAGCCTATTATCTCCCAGCCTGATCCCGCGAACCTAGCCGGGCGTCACAGAGCCGGTGCGTCCTACTATGAACGGGTGAGTTCACCGATCCCTCCGCCGCAGCAGTTCCTCTCCGACGCGCCCCTGGGCACCCGTGTGGTGGTGCGCTACCGGATCGAGGGCGGCCTCACGGACGCCCTCGGCGACCTCGTGGACCGGACCGGCGACGGCTGCACCGTCCGCACCCGCCGCGCCGACGTCGTCATTCCCCTTTCGCTGGTGGTGGCGGCCAAGGAGGTCCCCCCGGCCCCGCAACCGCGCCCGCGCCCCACTGGACATGCCCATCCCTGACCCCCACCGATGGACATGCCCGTCCCTGGCCCACCCCGCGGGACATGCCCAACCTTCGCGCCACCCACGACGGGACATGCCCATTTTTCGCCCACCCCGCCGGGCATGCCCATCCCCGGGCGCTACGGATGGACATATAGGCATCATGTCCAACCGCGGTGCGTCAGGACGGACATGCCCATTTTTCAGAACCGTTTCTGACGAGCATGCTCATTCTTCAGAGCTCAGGCGGGATTGGTCGTTTGCCGAAGCGTCTCAGACGGACATGCTCATTGGT
>NZ_JBFTNO010000026.1:0-23380 GCF_056397525.1 Arthrobacter sp. 05L45_2
CTCCTGCCACGCCCGGAAGGCATCCTCGGGCCCGTCCCAGGCCAACAGCGGGGCGCCCTGCAGTGTGGTGAATTCCATCCGGCGGGAGTAGTCGAGGAAGATCTCGAGGTCGCTGCGGGCCTCGCCGGGCGGTTCCACGGCCTTGTCCGACAGGTGCACGGTGCGGTTGACGTTGGTAAAGGTGCCTGTCTTCTCGCCCCAGGCAGCCGCGGGCAGCACGACGTCGGCGGCCTGCGCGGTTTCGGTCAGGTAAAGGTCCTGCACCACCAGGAAGAGTTCGGGCTTGGCGAGGATGTCGCGGATCCGGGGCAGGTCCGGCATGGACGCGGCCGGATTGGTGGCCGAGATCCAAAGGAATTCGATTGACCCCTGCTCGGCGTAGCGGAAGATCTGCATGGCGTGTGTGGGTGGTGCCCAGTGCGGAATGGTCAGCGGATCCACGTCCCACAGCTCTGCGAGTTCCTGAATGTGGTCCGGGTTTTCCCAGTTCCGGAAACCGGGCAGGTCCCCGTCCGCCCCGCACTCGCGGTTGTTCTGCGCGGTCGGCTGGCCGTTCATCTGGAGGATGCCGGACCCAGGCTGTCCCAGCAGGCCGCGGAGCAGGTGCAGGTTGTTGACCTGGCAGGAGGACGCCGTGGCCTGCGCGGACTGGTAGAAGCCCTGGAGGACGGTAGAGAGGACCCGGGGCGCTGTCCCGAAAATGCGCGCGGCCTCGCGGATGTCCGCCGCGCTGACATCGCACACGGCCGCCGCGGCTTCCGCCGTCCAGGGCTCCACGGTGGCTTTCAGCTGCTCGAAGCCCACCGTGTGCGCCTGGACGTAGTCCTTGTTGATCCACCCGTTGGCCAGGACCTCGTGGACCAGCGCGTTCATCAGCGCCAGATTCGTGCCCGGGCGGACGGCGAGGTGGACGTCCGCGTAGCGCGCCACCTCGGTGTCCCTCGGATCGACGCAGACCACTTTGGGCCGGTCCGGTCCCGCGATGCGGTCCAGCACCCGCGACCACAGCACCGTCTGCGTCTCCGCCATGTTGTGGCCGTAGAGGAAGATCGCGTCGCAGCTGTCGATGTCAGTGTAGGACCCGGGCTGGCCGTCGGCGCCAAAGGTCTCCTTCAGCGCCGCCGCAGCCGTCGCCGTGCACAGCCGCGTGTTGCCGTCCATGTGCGGGGTTCCGATGCCCGCCTTCCCGATGACCGCCAGGGCGTAGTACTCCTCGAGGAACAGTTGCCCGCTGGTGTAGAACCCGTGGCTGAGCGGCCCGCGATCTTTCAATAGCTGCTGGCTCCGCTCGGTGATCCGCTTCATGGCGGTGTCCCAATCGCACTCCAGGAGGCGTCCGTTCTCGCGGATCATTGGCCGTTCGAGGCGGTCCTTGTGGGACACACCCTGCCAACTGGCGAACAGGCCCTTGGGCCCGAGCCTGCCGTGGTTCACCAAGTCGCCGGACCGCCCGCGAATGCCCACCATGGCGCCGTCCTTCACCGCGATGTCACAGGCGCAGCCGTTGCTGCACAGGACACACGCGGACTGCACCCAGCGGTCGACGTCGCCCTCCGCAACGCCGTCCTTCAGCGCCTGGTCCACCCGGACCGGCCACAGGCCGTCCTTGGGGTAAGGCGTCCTCGTGCCCCAAATCTCGGCGATCCTGTCAACCATCGTGATCCTCCCCATCGAGTGCCCTCGGGTCTCCCGCGGCCGGCGGCGGCCGGCGGCCGGCGGTGCCTCCAGCTTTATCAGCGAAGACGCGCCCCCGTAAAGGGGGCGCGTCGGGTCGCGGCCCCTCCCTCGGCGTCCTTTCCGAGGCCGCCATCCTGCGATATGGCAAGCGTGCCTACTGCAGGGGAGGGGCTCGCGGATGCTGTCCCGGCGGTCAGCCGGATCCGCCCGGACACCCCCGTTCCGGCGTCCAGCGCGGGTCCCGGATCCGTGATGATTTCGGGGCCGGTTGCGCGGGTTGCCGCAAAATATGGTGAACTAGGCGGGTATGGGCGCATCTGCCCGAGCCACCTTTTTCTGTAGGAGCACCGTGCCAAGCAAGGCCCCCACCGGCAAGAAACTCGTGATTGTGGAGTCTCCGGCCAAGAGCAAGACCATCGCCAAGTACCTGGGCGAGGGTTTCATCGTTGAGGCCTCCATCGGTCACATCCGGGACCTGCCGCAGCCCTCGGAGCTCCCCGCGGAACTGAAGAAAACCCCGCTGGGCAAGTTCGCCGTCGACGTCGAGCACGACTTCAAGCCGTACTACGTGGTCTCTCCGGACAAAAAGAAAAAGGTCGCCGAACTCAAGGCCCAGCTCAAGGGCGCCGACGCGCTCTATCTCGCAACCGATGGGGACCGCGAGGGCGAGGCCATCGCGTGGCACCTGCTGGAAGTCCTTAAGCCCAAGGTCCCGGTGTACCGGATGACCTTTGGTGAAATCACCAAGGAAGCCATCCACCGCGCCATGGACAACCTGCGCGACGTGGACCAGGACCTGGTCGATGCGCAGGAAACCCGCCGTGTGCTGGACCGCCTCTACGGCTACGAAATCTCCCCCGTGCTCTGGCGCAAGGTGGCCCGAGGCCTCTCCGCCGGCCGTGTGCAGTCCGTCGTGACCCGCATGGTGGTGGACCGCGAACGCGAACGCATGGCCTTCAAGTCCGCGTCCTACTGGGACCTGACGGGCCAGTTCGGTGCGGAGTCGGGATCGTTCAAGGCCAAGCTCGCCTCCGTCGATGGGTCCAAGGTGGCCAGCGGCCGGGACTTCAACGACGACGGCGAACTGACCTCCCGCGGTGTGGTGCACCTCAGTGAAGAGCTGGCCGCGTCCCTCGCCGCCGGCCTGCAGGACGCGGACTTCCGCGTCCGCTCGGTCGACACCAAGCCGTACACCCGCCGTCCCGCGGCGCCGTTCACCACCTCCACGCTGCAGCAGGAGGCCGGCCGCAAGCTGCGCTTCTCCTCGAAGAGCACCATGCAGGTGGCTCAGCGACTCTACGAAAACGGCTACATCACCTATATGCGTACGGACTCCTCGGCGCTGAGCAACGAGGCCGTCACCGCGGCCCGGCGCCAGGCCTCCGAGCTGTACGGCCCGGAGTACGTCCCGCAGTCGCCGCGCGTCTACGCCGGAAAGGCAGCGAACGCGCAGGAGGCCCACGAGGCCATCCGTCCCGCCGGTGACTCCTTCCGGACCCCGGCGCAGGTCGCGAAGCAGCTCTCCGGCGACGAGTTCCGGCTCTACGAGCTGATCTGGAAGCGCACCGTCGCCTCGCAGATGGCCGACGCCAAGGGCTCGACGGCGACCATCCGCCTCGGCGCCGTCGCTGGTGATGGCAGGGACGCGGAATTCTCCGCCTCGGGCACCGTCATCACCTTCCCCGGCTTCCTGGCCGCATACGAAGAGGGCAAGGACGAAAGCCGCGGGGACGAGGATTCCGAGGAAGCGCGCCGCTTGCCGAACGTGGCCAAGGGCGACGCCCTGACCGCCTCGGACATCGTCGCCGTCGGGCACGAGACTTCCCCGCCGCCGCGCTACACCGAAGCGTCCCTGACCGCGGAACTGGAAAAGAAGGGCATCGGCCGCCCGTCGACCTACGCCTCCACGATTTCCACCATCCAGGACCGCGGCTACGTCCGGAAGCAGGGCTCCGCGCTGGTCCCGAGCTGGATCGCGTTCTCCGTGATCCGGCTGCTTGAGCAGCACTTCCACGACTACGTGGACTACGACTTCACGGCCGACATGGAAGCGGACCTGGACAAGATCGCCAACGGCCAGGAGGCGGGTGCCGCCTGGCTCAAGCACTTCTACTTCGGCGAGGACTCCGATCCCGGGCTGCTGAGCATCGTCAACAACCTGGGCGAAATCGACGCACGCGAAATCAACTCCGTGCCCATCACCGACGGCATCACCCTGCGGGTTGGCAAGTTCGGGCCGTACCTGGAAAGCTCCATCCCCACCGTGGACCCGAAGACCGGCGAAGTGGTTGAGTCGGCCCGCGCCAACGTCCCCGAGGACCTTGCCCCGGACGAGCTCACAGCCGCCAAGGCGATCGAGCTGATGGAGACCGCCGCACCCGAGGAGCGTGTGCTCGGAGCCGACCCGCACACCGGGCACACCATCGTGGCCAAGAACGGCCGCTACGGCGCCTACGTCACCGAGGTCATCCCGGAAATGACCGAGGAGCAGCTCGCCAACCAGCCGGTGGAGTACTACAAGAACGGCAAACCGAAACCGCCGAAGAAGCCCGTCAAGGCCAAGCCGCGCACCGGGTCGCTCTTCGCCTCGATGGCCGTGGACACCGTCACCCTGGATGAGGCCCTGCAGCTGATGAGCCTGCCGCGGGTGCTGGGCCAGGACGCCGAGGGCAACCCCATCACGGTGCAGAACGGCCGCTTCGGACCGTACCTGAAGAAGGGCACCGACTCCCGTTCCATCGGCTCGGAGGAGGAGATCTTCACCATCACGCTGGAGCAGGCGCTGGAGATCTACTCGCAGCCCAAGCAGCGCGGTGCCCGTGCGGCCGTCCCGCCCCTGGCGGAGTTCGGTCCGGACCCGGTCTCGGAAAAGAACATCGTGGTGAAGGAGGGCCGCTTCGGCCCGYACATCACCGACGGCGTCACCAACATCACCGTTCCGCGCACCACGGCCATCGAGGAACTGACCCGGGAACGCGCCGTCGAGCTCCTCGCCGAGAAGCGCGCCAAGGGCCCGGTCAAGCGCAAGCCGGCGGCCCGCAAGGCGCCCGCCCGGAAGGCTGCCGCCAAGAAGTAGGCGGCGCCTTCCGGCGCCCGGGAATTGCGGACCGGGGCCCAACGTGATCGAGTAGGAACATGACTGAACAGCCTGCACCCATGGATCTCCAGCCCCTCAACGACCTCGAAGAGAAGCTTGCCCGGGGGGAGCAGCCCGACGCCAACCCGGTGGATGTCATCCTGTCGTTCCTCAACAACGAGGTCTACATCGTCAGCTCCGACACCATCGACGGCCCGGATTCGCAGGTGGAGCCGCTGGTCCTCGCCAACGGCTCCGGCGAACCGGTGCTGGCCGTGTTCTCGCACCCGAGCCGTGTCACCGAGCAGTACCTCGCCGCGGCGCCGAACGTGCTCGGCACGCAGGGCTCGGCCATCATCGGCAACCTCGGCGACCAGCTGGGTATGGTCATCAACCCCGGTGCCGCCTACGGATTCGAGATCGATCCCGAGGGCGTGGCGAACATCCGCCGCGACTTCAAGCCGTCCGACGCCGAACCGGACGCCGCCCCTGACGGGAACCAGGCCTAAGACCGGCCTGCGGGCGTCCGCGGCGGTGCCGCGGCGCCCGTTTAGGGCACAGGCCCTGCGGGGAGAATAATGGCAGCATGCGGCTAGGCGTCCTCGATATCGGGTCAAACACTGTCCACCTCCTCCTGGTGGATGCCCACCCCGGCGCGCGCCCGGTACCGTTCGCCTCGCACAAGCGCCCGCTCTCGCTGGTGCAGTTCCTCGACGCGGACGGCAACATCAACGACGCCGGCCAGCACGAGTTGACGGAGTTCGTCCTCGAAGCGTGGGAGTTCGCCGCCAAGCACAAGGCCGAGGACCTCCTCGCGTTCTGTACCTCGGCGATCCGCGAGGCCACCAACGGGGCCGAGGTCCTGGCCCGCGTCAAGCACGAAACCACCGTCACGCTGCGGGAACTGACCGGCAGCGAGGAAGCCTCCATGACGTTCTTCGCGGTCCGCCGCTGGTACGGCTGGGGCGCCGGACCCATGCTGAACCTGGACATCGGCGGCGGCTCCTTCGAAATGGCCTACGGCGAGGACGAACTGCCCGAGTTCGCAACGTCGGTCCCGCTCGGGGCCAGCCGGCTCACCCGGGACTGGCTGCAGGAGGACCCGCCGTCGGCCAAAAGCGTCAAGGAACTCCGCCGCTACATCCGCTCCACCCTCAAGCCGGCCGTCCGTGAGTTCGAGAAGCTCGGCAAGGCCAACCACGTGGCCGGGACGTCCAAGACCTTCCGGTCCCTGGCCCGCATCGCCGGTGCCGCGCCCAGCGGCGCCGGCCCGTACGTCAAGCGCGAACTCCACGCCACGGACCTCGGCCTCTGGGCCCAGCGGATCTCCGCCATGGAAGTGGAGGACCGGCTGAACCTCCCCGGCGTCTCCGAAGCACGGGCCCCGCAGCTGCTGGCCGGGGCGCTGGTGGGCGAAGCGGCCCTGGAAATGTTCGAGTTCCCCAGCCTGGAGATCTGCCCGTGGGCCCTCCGTGAGGGACTGATCCTCCGCCGGCTGGACCAGCTGGTCACCGAGGGCCCGCTGCAGCCGGCGCCCCACGTCATCCAGGCCGTGGAACCCGCCGAACCGCAGACCCCCGACGTCGAGGGACCGGCCGCCTCTTAACGGCGGGCCTCCGCGGCGCCCCGGTGACGGCACGACATGTCGATCCGTGGGTGCGTCGTTCGTGGACAAGATGAGAGGCCGGCAACGGACCGGCCAACGTCAAGGAGGACAGCATCATGGCACGGTACCTGCTCAGTATTTACCAGCCCGTGGGCCCGGCACCCGCCCCCGAGGTCCTGGCGCCCAYCATGGAGAACCTCGACGCCGTGAACCGCGAGCTGAAGGCTGCCGGCGCGTGGGTGTTCGCCGCCGGGCTTCACCCCACCGACACGGCCACCGTGGTGCGGCCGCAAGGAGGCGGGATGCTCATCACGGACGGCCCGTTCGCCGAAGCCAAGGAACACCTCGGCGGGTTCACCGTCATTGAGGCGGAAGATCTCGATGCGGCGCTCGGCTGGGCCGGCAAGCTGGCCCGCGCCACCACCCTTCCCATCGAGGTGCGCCCTATCCAGCTTTAGGACGGCGTTCCCGGCGCCCCGGCTGTCGCTTAAAAGCGAAGGCACCGGCGTTCCGCTGCGGGAAAATGGGGGAAACCCGCTGCAGACCACCGGTGCCGGGCAGTCATCCGCATGACTACCTATCATCACTCGCACCCTCAATGAGGCAGTTCCTACGTTAATCACCGAGGTTGTGAGCAACCTGCGCTAAATATGTGAGCTGGCTGTGAATCGGGGCGGACTGCAATGATGGGGGCATGAGCAACCGAATCGCATTCCTGGGCTGTGGATCAATGAACGAGGCAATTATGGGCGGCATGATCGCCGGCGGGACCGACCCCGCCGACATCGTCGCGACGGTCCGCCGGGCCGAACGCGCCGCCGAACTGGCTGAGCGGCACCCCGGAATCACGGCCATTGCCGGCGAGGAGGAACCGGAGAACAACACGCAGGCCGCCACCGGCGCCGCCGTCGTGGTGCTGGGCGTCAAACCGGTCGGCATCGCCGACCTCTCCCGTGAGATCAGCGGATCACTTTCCCCGGACACCATTGTTGTCAGCGTGGCCGCTGCCGTCTCGCTCGAGCAGCTGGAAGCCGCACTGCCGGCCGGCCAGCCCGTCATCCGCGCCATGCCGAACACCCCGGCCCGGCTGGGCCGCGGCGTCGTCTCGGTCTCGGCAGGGAAGCACTGCTCCGCGGAGCAGCTCCAGCAGGCMAAGGACATCTTCGCGGCCGTSGGCACCGTCGTCGAGATTCCSGAGGARCAGGTGGAYGCGCTGTCCGCSATCAGCGGSTCCGGMCCGGCCTACGCGTTCTACCTGGCCGAGGCGATGGCTGCCGCCGGCGCCGAGCTGGGGCTCGACGCCGAACTGTCGCTGCTGCTGGCACGTGAAACGGTTGCCGGCGCAGGATTTATGCTCGCCGAACCAGGTGCCGACCCCGCCGCGCTGCGCAAGGCAGTGACCAGCCCGAACGGGACCACGGAACGGGCGATCGTGACCTTTGATGAGCGCGGGCTCCCGGGCATCATCGCCGAAGGCGCGCGGGCCGCTGCCCGGCGCGCAGCCGAGATCACCAAACAGCTGGGTTAGCGCCGGGACGCGGAGCGGACCCGGGTGGCAGGATAGGACCATGGAATTGCATATCACCGGAGACGCCGCCGCGGACCAACTGCTCAGTGACGATCCGTTTGCGCTGCTCACCGGCATGCTGCTGGACCAGCAAGTGACCATGGAGTCCGCGTTTGCCGGTCCGGAAAAGATCCGTGCCCGCATCGGCTCCATGGACCCGGCACGGATCGCCGGCCAGGACCCGCAGGCCTTTGTCGAGATGTTCAAGGAACGCCCCGCCGTCCACCGCTTCCCCGGCTCCATGGCCGGTCGCGTCCAGGCCCTCGCCGAGACGGTGCACAGCGACTGGGACGGCGACGCATCCGCCATCTGGACGAAGGGAAACCCCGACGGCCAGGAGGTCCTGCGCCGGTTGAAGTCGCTGCCGGGGTTCGGCGAGCAGAAGGCCAAGATCTTCCTGGCGCTGCTGGGTAAACAATGCGGACTCCAGGCCGAAGGATGGCGTGAGGCGGCCGGCCACTACGGCCAGGCGGACGCTTACCTGTCCGTTGCGGACATCGTGGATCCGGAGTCGCTGACCAAGGTCCGGGCCAGCAAGCAGGCGGCCAAAGCCGCGGCAAAGGCGGCCAAGGGGAGCTAGCGGGCGGAGGCGTTCCCCGCCGCTGCTTGCGCCGTGCCGCGGGTGTTCGGCTGACCTCCCACAAGATAGTGACTTATGGCTCGTTGTGGGGTCAGCCGCCGCGGTAACTAATTGGACTATGAACAGCCGCGGACGGGTACCGCAGCCGGGGCGCGCACGGTCAATCCTGGCGCCGCTCGTCGCCTGTGTGCTCAGCGCCGTTATGCTCGCGCCGGGCGATCAGCCAGTTTCCGGCCCCGGCACAAGTTCCAGCAGCGGTATCAGCATCGGCAGCAGCATCAGTGCCGGAATCAGCAGCGGTACCAGCATTGACGACAACGCCAGACACTTCAGCAGCCGGGTCCTCGCGTCCAACGGCGACAAGGCCATCGACCCCGTCCTTGGCAGGCACTATCGAATCGTCGCGCTCGCAAGCCTTGGCAACGGCGTCGTGCTCGCCGCCTATGACGGCCGTCCCGACGGCGGCGACTCCCCGTCGGCCAACTCCATCATCCAGCGGCGCAGCACCGATCGGGGCAAGACCTGGGGCGCCCCCACCTTCGTCGCGCGCGGCCAGGTCGCCGCGCGCAAAGCACGTCGTTTTGGCTTTAGCGACCCGAGCTACGTAGTGGACCGGGAAACCGGCACGATCTTCAACTTCCACGTCTACTCGAAGGGCGCGGGCTTCGGCAGCAGCAGGCTCGGTAAGAACGATGCCGATCGGAGAATCATCAGCTCCGAGGTCTCCGTCTCGACCGACGGCGGGCTGACATGGTCGACGGACCCGGCGAACCGGCGGGCGTTGCCCCCGCGCCCGTCCTATGCCCGGGGGTCCAAGTACGCGGCTTTCGCGGGCCCCCTCATCACCCGCGTCGTCAAACCGGTGGGAACCAGGGTCCACGGGGTGGCCAACGTCGGCGGCGTCCTAGGTCAGTTCGCGACCTCAGGGGAGGGCATACAACTCCGGTACGGGCCCCACAAGGGACGGCTCATCCAGCAATTCGCCGGCAGGATCATCCAGTGGGATGGCTCGAAGCGGCTCCAGGCGTACAGTGTGTTCTCCGACGACCACGGCCGTAGCTGGCGCAGGGGCAAACCAGTGGGCGTGAACATGAATGAAAACAAGGTCGTCGAGCTCTCCAACGGCGATGTGATGCTCAATTCCCGAGACAACGCAGGCGGCGGCGGACGGCGGATCGCGGTCTCGCACGACGGCGGCGAGACCTACGGCCCTGTCACCTACAACTCCGTGCTCACCGACCCCCGCAACAACGCCACGATCACACGGATGTTCCCCGACGCGCCCAAGGGCTCAGCCGACGCCCGGAAACTGCTCTTTTCCAACGCCAACAACCCGCCGTTCGCCCGGAAGAACGGCACGATCCGCTATTCGTGCGACGACGGGGCGACCTGGAGTACCTCACGGGCCTTCGCGCCCGGCCTGCCGACAAACTACTCCACCGTGACCGCGCTGGGGAGCGGGCTGTACGGCATCCTCTATGAGGGTGCGCACAACACCATTACCTTCGATAGGTTCGACTCCAGGTGGCTTGACCCCCTGTGCGGACATCTCATCAGCGATTCCCCCTCAGTGCCGGCAGGCGGGCGAGTGGACGTCACGTTTACGGTGACCAACGAAGGTGRGCTCACCTTCAAGCCCGGACGTCTCTCGCTGAGCCTGCCCGCCGGCTGGACCTCGACGGACGCGGAGGTGCCCGCAATCGCTGCCGGAGGCTTTGCGACCGCAGCCGTCCGCGTGCGCGTCCCGGCCACCGCGAGGGCGGGCACCACCACCTGTACCGCCAAGTTCATGAGCGAGCAGGGGCATCTGGAGGTCAAAGTCCGTGTCACGGTCACCCACGCCCGGAAACCCCGGACTCCGCCGGCCGTGGCCCAGGATTAGGGCCGGGCCGCGAACCGCTCCAGCAGGTCCACGTGGCCGGAAACAATGAGCATGTCCCGTGCGGAGACCTTGGTCTCCGGGCGGGCGTAGGTGAAGTCCTCGCCGGGGGATTTCACACCCACGATCGTGACCCCGTACTTGGAACGCACCTTGGACTCATCCAGGGTGAACCCCACGGTTTCGCGCGGAGGGTACATTTTCACGATCGCGAAGTCGTCGTCGAACTCAATGAAGTCCAGCATCCTGCCCGAGACCAGGTGTGCGGCGCGGACCCCGGCGTCGGCCTCCGGGTAGATCACGTGGTTGGCTCCGATCCGGGTCAGGATCTTGCCGTGGGAGGGCGTGATGGCCTTGACCCACAGGTGCTCGATGCCGAGGTCCACCAGGTTGACGGTGATCAGCACCGAGGACTCGATCGAGGTGCCCACGCCGACGACGGCGGAGCTGAACTCCTGCGCGCCGAGCTGGCGGAGGGCGTCGATGTTGGTCGCGTCGGCCTCGACCACGTGGGTCAGTACGCTGGCCCACTTCTGCACCAGGCTTCGGTCGCGTTCAATCGCGAGCACCTCGCGGCCCTGCTTGACCAGCTGCTCAGCGGTGGACGCGCCGAAGCGGCCGAGCCCGATTACCAGCACGGGCGCGTTGTGGGCGGGGCGGTTGACGGCGCCTGAGGTACTAGCCAATGATCGGTCTCTCTTCCGGGTAGTGGTACAACTGGCTGCGCTGGCGCAGGGCCAGCCCAGCGGCGAGGGTGACGGTGCCGACGCGGCCGGCGAACATCAGGGCGGTCAGCACGTACACGCCGGCAGGGGGCAGTTCGGCGCTGAGGTTGGTGCTCAGGCCCACGGTGGCGAACGCGGAAATCGTTTCAAAGAGCACCCGGTCCAGGGATGCGCCGCTGATCTGCAGGAGCAGCAGGGCGGAGACGGCCACCAGGGTGGCGCCGGCGACGATCACCGAAATTGCCACCCGCATGGTCCCCTCGGGGATGGTGCGGCCATAGATCTTCACGTCCGCGTCGCCCCGCGCCTCGGCAATGATGGCCAGGAACATAACGGCGATG
The DNA here is from genome assembly GCF_056397525.1 of Arthrobacter sp. 05L45_2. Classification (NCBI taxonomy): domain Bacteria; kingdom Bacillati; phylum Actinomycetota; class Actinomycetes; order Micrococcales; family Micrococcaceae; genus Arthrobacter; species Arthrobacter sp. 05L45_2. The sequence goes on from NZ_JBFTNO010000026.1 coordinate 11,452, forward strand.
GTGGTCACCTTGATGCCGCCGGCGGTTGAGGCCGAACCGCCGCCGGCGAACATCAGCGCGTCCGTCAGCAGCATGGTGGTGGAGTCCATCTGGTTCTGGTCCACCAGGTTGAAGCCGCCGGAGCGGGTCATCACGGAAGCAAAAAGTGAATGGGTGATCTTGTCGCCCAGGTTCATGCCCCCAATGGTGCGCATGTTTTCCCACTCCAGCAGGCCCCACAGGACCGTGCCCGCAGCCAGCAGGATCAGCGAGACCTGGATGGTCAGCTTGGTGTGGAGGTTCCACTTCTTCCAGTTCAGCCCGTTCTGCTGCAGCACCATCACGACGGGGAAGCCGAGGCTGCCGAGGAACACGCCGACCATCAGCGGGACCAGGATCCACAGGTCGGTTTCGTAGGGGACGATCCCGTCCGAATGCGGGGTGAAACCGGCGTTGTTGAATGCGGAAATGGCGTAGAAGACCCCGTGCCAGACGGACTCGCCTACGCTCTCGCCCAGGGCCAGGAAGCGGGGGATCATGGCCAGCGCCAGCCCGGCTTCGATGACCACGGAGGTGACGATCACGATCCGCAGCAGGGTGCCCACCTCGCCGAGGCGGCCGGCGTTGTTCATGGCTTCCTGGGCGATCAGCTTGCCGCGGACGCCGAGCTTCTTGCTGACCATCAGTGCGAGCAGGGAGGCCAGGGTCAGGGTGCCGAGGCCGCCAACGAAGATGCCGACCAGGATGATGAGCTGGCCGAAGAAGGACCAGTGGACGGCCGTGGACACCACGGTCAGCCCGGTCACGCAGACGGCCGAGACGGCGGTGAACAGGGCCTGGTGCAGCGGCGTGACCTGCCCGGTGGCCGAGGACACGGGCAGGGACAGGAGCGCGGTGAAAATCAGGATCACGACGGCGAATGCCGAGACCGCCAGCCGGGCCGGGGAGGTGTTGGCGATGTCGTCGATGAAGTCGCGCAGCCGGGTGAAGATCCACAGGCCCTCGCGCTCCGGCTGGCCGGGGTGCCAGCTGGCCGGGTTCTGTGACCTCGACTGGCTTTGCGTCATGTGCGGCTTGTCCTCGGTTGTAACGGCGTCCCTCAGTAGTAAACCACTTTATTCCGCGCAATGACGGGGGAGCGGGGCGGTGCGCTCCGGTAGCCTGTGATTGATGACCTTCCTGCCCGGACTCGTTCAGACCGCCCTGCCGACGACGGTGGTGTGGGACTCCGCCATGACGGCCTACAACTTCGGCCACGGCCACCCGATGGCGCCGGAGCGGATGGAGCTGACCGAGCGGCTGGCCGGCAGCCTGGGGCTGTTCGACCTGGACCATGTGAGGGTCGCGGCCCCGTCCGTGGCCAGTGATGAGGAACTGGGCGCCGTGCACAGCGCGGAATACATCCACGCCGTCCGCCGCGTCAGCGCGGACCCGGACACTCCCGACCTTGCCCGCGGTCTCGGCACAGAGGACGACCCCGCCTTCGCCGGCATGCACGAGGCCAGTGCCCGGCTGGCCGGCGGGTCCCTCCTGGCGGCCGCGGCCATCCTGGACGAAACCGCGGTCCGGGCGGTGAACTTCGGCGGCGGCATGCACCACGCCTCGCGGGAACGGGCCAGCGGCTTCTGCATCTACAACGACGCCGCCCTGGCCATCCAACGGCTGCTCGACGGCGGGGTGCAGCGGGTGGCGTACGTCGACGTCGACGCGCACCACGGGGACGGAACGCAAAGTATTTTCTGGGACGACCCCCGGGTCCTGACCATCTCGCTGCACGAAACCGGGCTGACGCTGTTCCCCGGGACCGGCTTCGCCAACGAGATCGGCGGTCCCAATGCCCAGGGCAGCGCGGTGAACGTGGCACTGCCGGCCGGAACGGGGGACGCAGGCTGGCTGCGGGCCTTCCACGCGGTAGTCCCGCAGCTCGTGGGCGCGTTTGAACCGGAGGTTATCGTCAGCCAGCACGGCTGCGACTCGCACCGGCTGGATCCCCTGACGCACCTGAACATCAGTGTGGACGGCCAGCGCGAGGCTGCCATCGCGATCGGCAACCTCGCCGCGCGCTACTGCGAGAACCGCTGGATCTCCACCGGCGGCGGCGGGTACAACGTGATCACCGTGGTGCCCCGGTCCTGGAGCCACCTGATTGCCATTGCCGCCGGGCGGCCGGTGCCCCTTCGGACCCCGGTCCCCGAGGACTGGCGGCAGTATGTGCAGGACAAGTACGGGGCCAAATACGGCGTCGAACCGCCCGCCGTGATGGGCGACGACGTCGACCTCTGGTGGCGTTCGTGGGAGGTCGGTTTCGACCCCAACGACGAGGTTGACCGCACGGTTATGGCCACGCGGAAGGAAGTCTTCCCGCTCTACGGCCTTGACCCCTGGTTCGACTGACACCGGCGCCCACGAGCCCCCGCCGGGTCCCCGGACCGGGGCAGTAATTGGTGGATGCCATCCGGCGTATATGTCGCTAGGGTGGACTGCATGGTGACAGACGACGTATTTGCCGTCATTGCTGAGGCAACCCGGCGTGACATTCTGGTGTCCCTGCGCAACGGGGACAAGGCAGTGGGGGAGCTGGTCCAGGAGCTCGACGCGAGCCAGCCCACCATCTCAAAACACCTCAAGGTGCTGCGCGAAGCAGACCTTGTGAGCATGCGCGCCCAGGGCCAGAAGCGCTACTACGCGCTGAACCCGAAACCGCTGGCCGGCGTCGCCAGCTGGCTGGAGACGTTCGACRTCGGCCGTCCCGCTGCCGAGCCAGCAGCCCCTCCCGCCCCGGCGCAGGCCGCTCCCGGCACCCTGGCAGCAGCGGCTGCCCCCTCCGGGACCGTTGCGCCCGACCTGCCGAAGGACAGCTCACTGAGCCCCGCCGTCGCCCTCCCGGTCGGCACCGCGGGAGAAGACACCCGGCCGCAGCAGATCGGGCGCAGCGTCGGTCGAGCCGCCACCCGCGCCGCGGACCTGCTGGCGAACCTGCCCAAGTTCGGCCGGAAGAAGTAGCCCCGCCCGCCCCCACGGGACAACAGCAGACCCGCCGGGCGGCTATCGGGCGAGCAGCCGGACGTGGTCAGGGGTCAGCTCCGAGATCCGGCTGACGCCCAGCAGCGCCATGGTGCGGCGCATGTCCGCCTCAAGGATGCCAATGGCACGGTCCACCCCGGCCCGGCCCCCGGCCATCAGGCCGTAAAGATACGCGCGGCCGATCAGGGTGAAGTCGGCTCCCATGGCCAGGGCCGCGATGATGTCCGCGCCGCTCATGATCCCGGTATCCAGGATGACGGCGGCGTCACTGTGGTCCGCTTTCAGGGCCGCGGAGACCTCCGGCAGGAGATGGAACGGAATGGGTGCCCGGTCCAGCTGGCGGCCGCCGTGGTTGGACAGGACGATGCCGTCTGCGCCGTGGTCCACCACCTTGCGCGCGTCCTCGACTGTCTGGATGCCCTTGACCACCAGATTGCCCTTCCAGGTTTCGCGCAGCCAGTCGAGGTCCTCGAAGGTCAGGGTGGGATCGAACATGGAGTTGATCAGGTCCGCCACCGTGCCGGTGTAGCGCGAGAGCGAGGCAAAGGTCAGGGGTTCGTGGGTGAGGAAGTTGAACCACCACGCCGGCCGGTAGGACGCGTCCAGCACGGTCTTTAGCGTCAGCGCCGGCGGGATGGTCATGCCGTTGCGGACGTCACGGAGCCGGGCGCCGGCGACGGCGGTATCCACGGTCACCATCAGGGTGTCGTTCCCGGCGCGGGCGGCGCGCTCGATCAGTTCCAGGGAGCGGTCCCGGTCCGTCCACAAGTACAGCTGGAACCAGTTGCGGCCGTCAGGGGCGGCCGCAGCGACGTCCTCGATGGAGGCCGTGCCCATGGTGGAGAGTGTGTACGGGATGCCCGCGTCCGCGGCGGCGCGCGAGCCGGCGTATTCGCCCTCCGATTGCATCATCCGGGTGAAGCCGGTGGGTGCGATGCCGAAAGGCAGGCGGGCGGTCCTGCCGAGGATTTCGGTGCTGAGATCCACGCTGGAGACATCTCGCAGGATGCCCGGGCGGAATTCGATATCAAGGAACGCCTCGCGCGCCCGGCGGAGGGTGATCTCCGCTTCGGCCGCGCCGTCCGTGTAATCGAAGGGTGCCTTGGGCGTGCGCCGCTTGGCCATGTCCCGGAGGTCCCAGATGGTGCTGGCCCGGCGCAGCCGCGCTTCGCGGCCGAAATCGGGCTTCTTGAACTGCATCAGCGGCGCGAGGTCCGCGTACTTGGGGATGCGCCGTTTCAGGGCGGCCGGGACGCCGCGCTGGGGGGCGGCGGTGGCGGAGGCTGTTTCCGACGGCGTCGTCGGCGCCTCCGGGTTGCCGGTGATGGTGGGTTGCGTCATAGCGTCCTCCGGGCGTCCAAATGCAGTGGCTGCGGTTCTGTGGTCCAACCACACTGTAGGGGATGTGGTCGGACCACAACAAGTACTATGGGTCCATGCGTACGCACCAGCTGGTCCTGCAGTGGATTGAGGAACAACTCTCCAGCGGACAGCTCCTCGTGGGCGGCCGGCTCCCCGCGGAACGGACACTGGCCGAGCGGCTGGGCGTCTCCCGCACCTCGGTTCGCGAGGCCATCCGGATCCTGGAGGCCATGGGTGTGGTCCGGGCCGGCGTGGGCTCCGGCCCCGACGCCGGGACCGTGGTGATCTCGGATCCGACGGCGGCCTTGGGCGCTGCCCTGCGGCTCCATGTGGCCACGTCGCATCTTCCCGTGGCGGACATTGTGCAGACGCGTGTGCTGCTCGAGTCCTGGGCGGCGGCACGGGCGCGGCCGGATGCGCCGGCCCTGGCCGAGGCCGCTGCCCTGCTGGAGCGAATGGAGGACTGCGCGGACACTGCCGAGTTCCTGGCCCTGGATGTCCGGTTCCACCTGGCACTGGCGGACGCCGCCGGCAACGCCGTGGTCAGCGCCATGATGGGTTCCCTGCGTGAATCCATCCAGGACTACGCCAGCCGGCTGACAGCCAACCTGCCGGACTGGCAGGCCACCGCCGCGCGCCTGCGGCATGAGCACCGGGGCATCCTTTCAGCCATCGGCAGGAACGACGGCGCCGGGGCGGCCAGGCTGGTGGCGGACCATATCGAGGGCTACTACGCCGAGGCGGGGCTGGGCGGCCGGTCCTGACCGCACCCATCCGCGCCGCGGCCGCGCGGCGGCAATATTACGCCGCCGCTTTGCCCTGCCGCCCGGGCGGGGTTATGGTCAATGGCATGACTAACCGTTGGTATGCGTATTTTTCGTTGGCTCTGGAGGGGCCCGCGTCTAACTGACACGCATCCACGTACCTTCAGAGCCAACAGGGCAGAGATAATTCTCTGCCCTTCGCCATTTCTCCGGCGGGTTCTGATCAGGGCCCGCTCCGCACCCCGGACAGGACCCCACCATGAGTATCGAAGCAGCCACTGACAGCCAGCAGTCCACATCCAACCTGCGCGTCAGCCGCTTCACCCCGCTGCCCACCCCGCAGGAAATGATCGCGGAACTCCCGCTGGACGCCCGCGGATCGGACGTCGTCGGCCGCGGCCGGGACGAGGTGCGGGCGATCATGGACGGCGTCGACGACCGGCTACTGGTGATTGTGGGCCCCTGCTCCATCCACGACCCCAAGGCCGGGCTGGAATACGCCCGGAGGCTGGTCAGCCAGGCCGAAAAGCACCGCGAGGACCTCCTCATCGTCATGCGCACCTACTTCGAGAAGCCGCGCACCACGGTGGGCTGGAAGGGCCTGATCAACGACCCCCGGCTCGATGGCAGCCATGACATCGCCGCCGGCCTGCGCGCCGCCCGCCAGTTCCTCCGCCAGGTCACGGCACTCGGGCTGCCTACCGCCACGGAATTCCTCGAACCGATCAGCCCGCAGTACATGGCGGACCTCGTCGTGTGGGGGGCCATCGGCGCCCGCACCACGGAGAGCCAGATCCACCGCCAGCTCGCCTCCGGCCTCTCGATGCCGATCGGGTTCAAGAACGGGACCGACGGCGGCCTCCAGGTGGCCCTTGACGCCTGCAGCGCCGCGGGTGCCGCCCAGGCGTTCCTGGGAATTGACGACGACGGCCGCGCCGCCCTGGTCAGCACCGCCGGTAACCCGGACACCCACGTCATCCTCCGCGGCGGCAGCGGCGGGCCCAACTTCGCCGCGGCCGACGTCGAGGCCGCCTCGGCCAGGCTTGCCGCCAAGCAGCTGAACCCGCGCCTGATCGTGGACGCCAGCCACGCCAACAGCGGCAAGAACCACCACCGGCAGGCAGAGGTGGCGCTCGAAATTGGTGCCCAGCTCGAAAACGGCGGAGCCTCGGCGTCTGCCATCGCCGGCGTGATGCTGGAGAGCTTCCTGGTCGGGGGTGCGCAGGCCCTGGACGTCGCCGACCACGCCGCCGGAACCGACAGCCTCCGGTACGGCCAGAGCGTCACCGACGCCTGCATGGACTGGGATGTCACGGCGTCGTTGCTCGGGGAGCTGGCGGCCTCGGCGCGGGCCCGGCGGAACCGAGGCTAAGGGCCAAACGTGGAAGGGTGGCTCCTGCGCAAATCCTGCGGAAATCCTTCGCAGATTCTTGCGGAAACCTTTCACATTGGCACCACTAACCCCTAGAGTATCTAGCACATGGTTGTTTGATGGCTCAGCATCGGCACACCGCCATGTCGTTCAGACGGGGCAGCCGTTCGCTTGAGCAAAAGGAATAAGGGAAATGTCTTCGGAGGCCAACTTCTCCAACGCGCGCTTTCTCACCGTGGCCGAGGTCGCGGATGTGATGCGGGTATCGAAAATGACCGTGTATCGCCTGGTGCACTCCGGCGAAATGCCGGCGGTGCGCTTCGGCCGCTCATACCGGGTTCCGGAAAACGCCGTCGAACAGTACCTCAAGGGTGCTGTCGTCGACGGACGCACTGAGACGGCCTGAGTCTTCTGCCGCCGCGCCGGGCCGCAGCAGACCCCCTCGCGGGGCCTGCGGTCGTGGTGTGCCCCCGATAGGCGGTACCCTGTTAAGGAACGTTTTACGTCATTGTAAGAACCTGTCAGTTGTTCAGTCTGCTGCTTAGCCCGCGGACCCTTCCCAACAGGCAGGTAATGCATCTAGCCGGTAAGGAACTTTCGTGGGTTCAGTTATTAAGAAGCGYCGCAAGCGTATGGCCAAGAAGAAGCACCGCAAGCTGCTTCGCAAGACSCGCCACCAGCGTCGCAACAAGAAGTAGAGATACTTCCCCAGCGTCAATGCCCGTTGCCTTCCGGCGGCGGGCATTTTCCGTTTTCCCGGCAGGTGCGGCTGGCCGGACGCGGCGGTGGCTGTTAGACGGTCGGGCCGCGGAACCTGGAGAAGCCGCGCCAAAGGCCGTAGACGGCTCCGCCGACGGTCGCGGCTTTGAGCCCCAGCGTCGCGGCCCGGCGGCCGGACCGGAAGTCGTAGACCGGCCAGTTGTTTTCGCGGGCGTGGCGGCGCAGCCGGGCGTCCGGGTTGATGGCCACGGGATGCCCCACCATGCTCAGCAGCGGGATGTCGTTGTGCGAATCGCTGTAGGCCCAGCAGCGGGCGAGGTCCAGGCCTTCCGCCTCGGCAATGGCGCGGACCGCCACGGCTTTCGCGGGGCCGTGCAGGATGTCACCCACCAGGCGTCCGGTGTAGGAGCCCTCGTGGATCTCGCCCACGGTGCCGAGGGCGCCCGTGAGGCCGAGCCGGGTGGAGATGACGGTGGCTACCTCCACGGGGGTGGCGGTGACTAGCCAGACGCGGCGGCCCACCCGCAGGTGCTGTTCGGCCAGCGCCTTGGTCCCGGGCCAGATCCGGGACTCGATCATCTCGTCGTAGACTTCCTCGCCGAGGGCCTCGATGTCCTTGACGGTAAAACCGGAGGCCAGGCTCAGCGCGGTGTCACGGACGGCGTGGACATCGTCCAGCTTCTCGCCGCGGAATACGAACATCAGCTGCTTCCAGGCGAACCCGGCGGCCTGCGGGATGGTGAACGCTCCGCGCTGGTGCATCTTCCGGGCCACATGGAACAGGCTGGCGCCCCGCATGAGGGTGTTATCGACGTCGAAGAAGGCAGCTTCGCCGTGCTGCGCGGACGCAACCGGCGGCGTGGCCACAGCGACGATCTTCTCCTCGGGCATGCCACGAGTCTAGTCAATGCACGGGGATCCCTCGCGCAGGACTGCCCGGCGTCCCGCCGGCGGGGGTGGAAACCGCAGCGGCGTCGACGACCGGATCGGGTCCGGGCTACCGTGGAGCCATGACCAAACCCGCCCCCGACGTCGTCCTCATCACCAAGGCCGACTGCCATCTCTGCACCGACGCGCGTGCCGCCGTCGGCAGGGTCACCGCCGCGCTGGGACTTGGCTGGTCCGAGCAATCCATCGACGGCGACGCCGAACTCCGCGACCGCTATGCGGAGGAGATCCCGGTGCTGCTGGTGGACGGCGTCCAGCGCGACTTCTGGCGGATCGACGAAGTCCGGCTGGCGCGCACCCTGCGGCGCGCCCTGGGCCTGCCCGAGTCACCGCCCGCCTAAGCGGGCCCCCGGGCGCGGCTTTGTGGCCCGAACTGCGGGGGCCCTAGAGTGGAGGCACAACGCGACTCAATGGAGCAGATAGTGACTTCGCTGGATTCCTCACCCGATGCCCTGCCCGGCGGAACCGGGACTGCCGCCAAGCAGATCCCGCCCGCGGCCGTGGCCCGGCTGACGATCTATCTGCGCGCCCTCACCACCCTGCTGGCCGACGGCGTGGACCGCGTGTCCTCGGAATCCCTCGCCGAAGCGTCGGGCGTCAGTTCCTCCACTCTCCGCAAGGACCTCTCCTACGTGGGCTCCTACGGGACCAGAGGCGTGGGCTATGAGGTGCAGTACCTGAACAGGCATATCGCGGCAGCCCTGGGGCTGACGCACGACTGGAAAGTCGCGATCGTCGGGGCCGGCAACCTCGGCAAGGCCCTCGCCCGCTACGGCGGATTCGAGTCCCGCGGCTTTGACATCGTGGCGATCTTCGACGCCGACCAGATGGTGGTGGGCAGCGAGGTGGGCTGGTTGCGGGTCAGCGACGCCGCGGACCTTGAGGCCGTGCTGCAGCGCACCGGCGCCAACATGGTGGTCCTGGCGCTGCCTGCGGCCGTGGCGCAGGGTGTCTGTGACCGTGTGGTGGCAGCCGGGGTGCGCAGCATCCTGAGTTTTGCCCCGGTCATGCTGCAGGTGCCGGCCGGGGTCAACCTCCGGAAGGTGGACATGGCCACCGAACTCCAGATCCTCGCCTACCACGCACAAAGGGCGCAGGACCCGGAGGACGCTGACTAGGATCAGCCTGCCCGTCCGGATCCCGCGCCCTTGGCTGCGGGTACTGGCTTAGCGCCCGTAGGGGTTCTGCGCGTAGGGGTTGGTGAACGGCTGCTGCTTCTGGAAGTACGGCGAGACCGTCGGCAAGTACAGGATCACAATGCCGGCCACACCCATCAGGATCACAATGATCTGCAGGATGCCGGAGACGACGCCGAAGGAGAAGGCTCCGCCGAAGAGGCCGAGCAGCGAGATGGCGGCGAATACGATGCCCAGGATGCGGGCCCAGTTCTTGCCCTTGCGGACCGGGAAGGCTACCAGTGCGTACAGGCCCAGGGAGATGAGTCCGCCGATGATGCCGCTGGCCGGGATGATTCCACGCACGGCGTTGATTTCGGAGGGGGAGAGGCTCTTGCCCTGCTGGACGGCAGCTTCCTGCATGGCGGTTTCAAAGTACGCCGCACCGGTGAAGGCAATGACCAGGCTGCTGACGAACGCGAGGACGCCGGCACCGATGATGAGCCAGAAGGCAAGATCCAGCTGCGCGGGCCGGGTCGCGGTGCCGCCGCCCGGGAGCTCCGAGGGATACTGCGCGTAGGGCGACTGGCCGTAAGGGCTCTGGCCGAACTGGCCGGGAGCCTGGCCATAGGCCGACGGCTGCTGCCCGTACTGCGGCGCGTTCTGGCCGTACTGCTGCTGGCCGTACTGCGGAGACTGCTGCCCATACTGCTGCTGGCCGTACTGCGGCGCGTTCTGCCCGTACTGGGGCTGCTGCTGGCCGTACTGCGGGGCCTGCGGTGCGTTCTGCCCGTACTGCGGCGGCTGCTGTCCGTACTGGGGAGGCTGCTGGCCGTACTGCGGAGCCTGCTTGCCCGACTCGGGTCCGTCCGGGCTGGAAGGCTCGACTGGCGGGTTACTCATGGCGGTCCTTTGCATGTGGTTGACGGAATGGGCTACCGGGACCAGCGTTACAACCCTGCCCCCAGCGTGGTTTAAGTACACCGTACCGCGCACACGCGGCCGTTTGGGTCATTCCCAAGAGGTATTCTCGGCGGCACGAGGGGCGCACTGAACGGCGGCACGAGCGGCGGCACGCGGGAGCGGGAGGACGGGGTGGCCAGGTCCCGTTTCCCGGCCGCGACTAGGCCGCGGGACCTGGCCGGAAACGTCCCTTGAAGCCCTCAAACCAGGACTGTGACCGGGGCAGCCACATCAGGGCCGTCGCCACGAGGCTGATGACAAAGCCGGGCCAGCTTCCGCCTCCGGCCATCCCAGAACTCAGCGCGGCGAGCACCAGGCTGACACCGGCCGCGAGGGTCAGGCCGAACCGGGCCCATTCCCAACCTTCCGCCATTTTCATCGCCAGCGTGACCTGCACCGCGGCGAGGGCCACAGAGACCAGCACCAGCAAGAGCAGCAGGATGCCGGATAGCGGTGAGACCACAAACAGGACGAGGGTGCCAAACAGCCCGATCACCCCTGCGAGCAGTCCCAACACGCCGCCGACCACCCACACCCAATACGAGATCTTCAGCTCCGTGGGCATCGCCGGGACGTTGAGTATCGACGAGTAGCCGCCAACGGGGAGTGCCTCCCGGAAGGTCCGTGGCCGGTCCTCGGGCCAACGGAATCGGAACCCGGGTGCCCGTCCGGGGCCGGGGGTGCCGCCCGCTGCGGGGCCGTCGGCCGGGCCGGGCAGGGCGGCGCCCGGCTCCGGCGGTGTTGTGCCGTCGGGCTGGGGTGGCTCGGGGACGTCGCCGGAATTGCTCATGGATTTCACTTTAGACCGCCAGGCTGGGGGTTCCCAGAGGACTCCGGGACTGGCGCGCGGCGTCCCGCAAGCACCCGGTGCGCCCGGCACCGACGCAGCGGAACCACCAGGCTCATGGCGCGGAGTGCCGGGCTTAAACGACGACACCCCGCGCCGCCTTGGAGGCGGTGCGGGGTGTCCAGGAGGCCGCCGGCGGTCAGCCGGTGAGCTCGTCCGCCCTGGAGGGCGTGGGAACTAGGCTGCGGGGGCGATGAAGGCGAGCTCAAGGTTGATGGCAACCTTGTCGCTGACCAGCACGCCACCGGCTTCGAGGACTGCGTTCCAGGTCAGGCCGAAGTCCTTGCGGCTGATGGTGGTTTCCGCGGTCAGACCGGCGCGGGTGTTGCCGAACGGGTCAACGGCCACGCCGTTGAGCTCGGTTTCCAGCGCCACCGGGCGGGTGACACCCTTGATGGTCAGGTCGCCCTGCAGCTCGTAGGCGTCGCCCTTGGCCACGATGGCGTTGGAGACGAAGGAGATCTCCGGGAACTTCTCGACGTCGAAGAAGTCCTCGCCGCGGACGTGGCCGTCGCGGTTGGCGTCGCCGGAGTCGAAGCTCGCGGTCTTGATGGTGGCGTTCACCTTGGAGTCGGCGACGTTCTCGGCGAGGTCCAGGGTTGCGTCGGCGTCCTTGAACTGGCCGCGGACCTTGCTGATGCTGGCGTGGCGGACGGTGAAGCCGATTTCGCTGTGCGAGTTGTCGAGGGTCCAGGTGCCGGTGGTGAGGTTAGCGGGAAGTGCCATGGTGGTTCTCCTTGAGTCGGGTGGGGTGGTGCCTGAGTTCGTCTGATCGTAGGTTGACGCTTCATTTGTTGAAGACTCAACTAACTGCTTCACCCAGTATAAACATGCA
>NZ_JBFTNO010000027.1:0-23360 GCF_056397525.1 Arthrobacter sp. 05L45_2
ACGTGTTCTTCACGATGCGGAGGATCGGCGCGGACCACGGCCTGGCCGCCGGCGCCTTCAGAGAGTGATCCAGCTCTCAAGTTACAAACCTAGGGTAGATCGTGTGGCGCAGCAAGGGTTCATGGAAAAATCATTCAGAAAAGTTTAGATGAATGGTTTTTTCACCTACCGAATCCGTCGTTTGGCGGTAGTCTTGAGTCAACACAGCAGCACCACCACGGACCGGCGGAGGCCACCATTCCACTCATCGACGAGACGGACCTCGACATCATCGCGGCCCTGCAGATCGCCCCCAGGGTCCCGGCCAACGCTCTGGCCGAGATCCTGGGTGTGCCGACGAGCACCATCACCCGCCGGCTGAACCGGCTGCAGAACGAGCGGCTGATGAAGGTGATCGGCCGGTACGCGTGGCCGCTGATCCTTTCGGGGAACCCGCAGCAGCTCTGGATCTGCTGTGAACCGGGGCGGTCGGCCAAGGTGGCGGAGCAGCTCAAGGCGTTCCCCGAAGTGCAGTTCGTCATCACCACCTCCGGGACCGGCGACATCTACGCCGACGTTTTCCCGCTGCTGGGAACGGACATGAACGATCTCCTCAGCAACCAGATCCCCTCGCTGCCAGGGATCAGGTCGGTGGAAAGCCGGCTCATCCTCGATTCGCGGCGGGTGGGCCAGAGCTGGCGGATCCAGCGGCTGACGGCGGACCAGAACGACGCGTTGGCCGCGCATGTGGTTCCGGTCAACCTGCCGCCCCTAAGCTCCATCGATGAACTTTCTGACCTGGAATTTGGCACCATGGCCGAGCTGGGCCGCAACGCCCGGGCGTCCGCCGCCGAGGTGGCCCGGACCCTAAACGTGAGCAGCTCTTCCGCGTACCGTGCGATCCAGATGCTGCTGGGTACGGGGGCGATTTCACCCCGGGTGGAGGTCGAACCGTCCGCTGTGGGCTTCCCCCTCACCGCGGTGGTGTCCTTGCAGGTCAAACCGAAGTCGATCTCGCATGTGCTGGACCAGCTGGGCGGCCATGAGTCGGCCCGTATGGTCACGATGGTCACCGGCCAGGCGCCCGTGGTGTTCCATGGTGTCTTCCGGGATCCAGGGAGCCTGGCCGACTTCATTACGGGTGACATCGGTGCGCTGCCGGGCATCCAGTCGATGGACACTCGGGTGGCCATCGACGTCACGCGGCGCTACTGGATGGACCGTAACGGCCCGTTCATCGGCGACCAGGTGGAGGGGCTGCTGAGGAGGTAGGGCTGCTTCAGCGGGGCTCGCGGATGGGGATGGTGCTGCAGGACACCTGGCTGTTCGGCGGGACCATCCGGGACAACATCGCCTACGGCCGGCCCGGTGCGTCGGAGGCGGAGATCTTGGAGGCGGCGAAGGCCACGTACGTGGACCGGTTCGTCAAGTCGTTGCCGCAGGGTTACGACACCGTGCTCGACGACGAGGGCGGGAACGTCTCCGCGGGGGAGAAGCAGCTCCTGACCATCGCCCGGCCGTTCCTGGCCCGGCCGTCGGTGCTGATCCTCGACGAGGCGACGTCTTCGGTAGACACCCGCACCGAGGTGCTGGTTCAGAAGGCGATGAGCGCTTTGAGGAGCGACCGGACGTCGTTCGTTATCGCCCACCGGCTCTCCACCATCCGCGACGCCGACCTCATCCTGGTGATGGAAGCCGGACAGACCGTGGAGCAGAGGAACCATGCTTCACTGCTGGAGGCCGGCGGGGCGTACGCGGCGCGGTACGAGGCCCAATTTGCGGCGCCGGTGGCGGGGGTTTAGCGTGTAGGCCAAAAAGCTCAGTGCGTGTCAGAGCGAATGGAAGTCAGAGGGGTGAGGTGGCGCGTCGAAAGGGACTCCCATAGCGCCGATCGCTTAGTTCGCCAACGGTGCTGGGGGCGAGAGATGTTCCAAGTCAAGGCTCTCTGTCCTGAGGTAAAGGTAGAGGCTGAACTCCTCATCCGTGGATAGCTGGCCAGTGACCGAGGCTACAGCTTCTGCAATTTCGGGCCGTAGGTCACGTTCCTTTGGCTTACACGCCTCAGCCAAAGCTTCCGCAAAAGCCGACCACAGCATGTGCTTGTCTGGAGCCGAGTACGCGGGCCCCTTTTTGGATTGGGGGGCCATCAGTCTGTCGGCAATCTTTGCCACGTCTTCGATCAGTACGCCGTTTTGCCGCAGCTGGTTCATGAGCTCAGGAGATGCCTCGCCCTGATCCATGTCCTCCAGCGAAGGAACGAGAGAAGACGGCACGATTACGTGGATAGTCAGGTGCATCCCGGTTGAGTTCCAGTCGTTGGACTGAATCCTCAAATCGACCGTCTTTCGGAGGATTTGCCCCAGGGAAGACTCCTTGCCATGCCCCTTCGTGATCTTCTCCTGTAGCGGCCGAAACCAAGGCTGCACGTCATCAGGGAAGGGGAATCTACTGAATTTCCGACCTACCTGGGCAGCGAATTTGCTTACGGCGAGGGCATCGGCGGGGTTTACCCCGGATGATAGGCGCCCGCGCTGGGCCAACGATGATTTGGTCACGGTGGAGCAATGTGCCAGATCAACGAAGTAGCTATCCTGGCTGAGGCCAGAAAGATGGACGTATTGGGGCATGCGTCCGCTCTTAGCCATGCCACTCTTGTTCGCGTCCAATTCCACCACCGGGGCGACCACGGTGTATGGCTTGGAGGGTTGCACGAGATCACATGTTTGAGTGATGATAGCGACGCCGTGCGGACAAGCAACTTCCCCCAATGCGTCTGCGCCGACGATCGGCAAAGAATAGAAGTCCAGCACATCGCCTTGGCGGAGCACACGACATGCTGCAACGGTCGCGTCGTCTTGAGCGGTCCCATCATCCGCGTATGACGGGACCGCCACATCGCCGCTACTCAAGTCAGCCGATGAGCCGGTCCGGGGTGTAAGCAGCGACCTGCAGAATTGCCGAATGCGGTTGCCGAGATTTGAGCTTTTCAAAGATGCTGGGTCCTTCAGAGGGAGTTGCAAGGATAAGTGAACGACGTTCTGCCGGACTGCCGCTGGGAAGTCGGCTGATTACGTCCTGCATCTCGCTCAATTGTTCCTCGTTGAGGGCATTCATTCGCCCCCCGCTGGCCCAGTGGTGGACGGCCCTTCGAGAGACACCGAAAATACGCGCAAGTTGTTCCCAAGTGAGACCAGAGTCCGCGTGGAGTCTTCGCACTGATTCGGCAGTGCTCGGGCGCTGTGATTCGTTTGGCGCTCCCTCCACAACGGTCGAGAAAGCGATGGAAGAGGCCAGTGCCGATAGATCGGACAGCCGAGCAGATCGCTCATTGCTGAGCCAGGTTCCAGTGAAACCTTCGCAGATGATTTGTGAATCGAGCACAGGTGTAGCTGGGACACCTGTGGTCGTCATCATGAGGGCAATTAAGCCAACACCGAGGTTCTGCACGGGCCAGTTGGATTCAGTATAAGTCTTTTCATTGCGGTGCTGAGCGGGGCTTTCGGCCGCCGCCAATTGAGTCATCATCGATTGGCTCCAAAATGATCCAAGAATTCGGGCTTGACGGCCCATCTGAAGTACGCGTATGCCAGGGAGGCCAATTCTGTCGCTTTAGCCACGCTGTGAACTGGATCCAGTGGAATTCTCGCCTCGGACGATGCATCCAGATCTAGTAACCAGCTTTTCACGTCAACCGGCGGTATGACCGGATCAATGGTGGCCCCTTTCGGTAGTTGGGCCGACCGGACTCGCAGATGCGATTCGTCGATTTTGTACACTGCCTCGGTTAGCGTGTGAACCATTTCGACTGATTCGCCAAAGTCCGAGGAACCAAGGGCTGGTATTTCAACCAAGTCGCTAAGACGAGCAAAGTCTTCCGTTTTCGAAATGCGATTAGTGTATCGGAATCCAATTCTTTCGATTACTGGAATTTCTACGATAGACAGAAGACTCTTCAGGGCGGACTCCATCCGTGTGAAGAAATCCTGTCGGTTAGTGTAATTCCTTGTCTGAAGTGTCAGGAAGCGCTGGGAGATGAGAACACTCCAGTCCCCATCAGTGCTCGTCCACTCATATATATCATCGCCCTGGGACTGAGAAATGCCTTGCGGAGATAGCTGATATTGCACCTCTTTGTGCTGATTGTTTATTGGGTACTCATGCGCGACTGCACGACCGAAAGAAGTCGCGACATCGCTGATGTCCCCCGTCATTGTCGTTATTTGGGGCCAGCGAATCTGGCTAATAACAAGAATTAGAGGCGCAGTCGTCAACTGAGTCTCTGTCACGGGCTCTCCCGTGAAGGGATTGTTTGAGAGGTAGTCCGCCATACTTCACACTGTACTTCACATGCAGTCCAGACGTGCCCGTTGTTTCTGCCTTGTTATGTGAGGAGAGTCATGGTTTCTTCGATCCACGCGTAGAGAGCACCCTTGACGCCACCTCAGCCAAGAGGCGCGGGGCACGTGGCTACGTTGTCTCCTTCCTCAGCCGCTGATTCGTTATCGTTGTTCTCCTTTTCCATTGCTCTGTCCTGTCGGAGCCGAAAAGGTGCACTTCCATGCTCCTCGTGCCCCCTTCGGCGTCGATCAAAATGTTGCAGATGAAGGCTCAACCTTTATTCGGACAACGTCCGTCCTCTCCATCGGTCGAGCCGAGTTCGCTTGCTTGGATGGAGCCAACAGCCCATCGGATATCTTCCGACATAGGAGTTCTATCTGAACCTCGTCGCGACCCCCCCTCGGTCGTGAGCCGACACCGCTCGGATCACATGCGTTTACAGCACTGAGCGGCAGTCAACGGAAGCGGCGCTAGTGCATGTTGTTGCTGGCTATGGGCGGGGCCTGTGCGCCGTTGTGTGCGGCGCAGGGACGCCGGGTCCGGTAGCTRGTCTTCGCCATAACAATCGATTCTGTTACGCATTCCTGACTTAACCGCCCGAATGGACGTTCACCAGCCTTCGCAAACGTCGGCGAAATCACGGGCGGCTTCGGCCTCGCCTAATTCGTGGACGACCTCGGGGCAGCGTCTTCGCCTACGTCGTTTCCAACCGCTCCGTTTTCGGCACCTAACTCGAGCGTGCCCTTAAACCAGCGGCCACGGATACCGCATGCCCGTCCGGTCCACCGGCAGGGACCCAGCGACCAGCATCCGCTTAGCGCGGCGCTGCAGGGCGGTGACTTCGTCGTCGTCGAGCAGTTCCGCCAGCTCGGCGGGCACGGACTCAGCTAAAGGTGCAATGTCCGAAAGCAGCGCTTCGGGGATGGGTTCGCCGGCGAAGTCCCAGATCACGGTGCGGAGCTTGAAGGCTGCGGAGAAGCACAGCCCGTGGTCGATGCCCCAGATCCGTCCGTCGTCGCCGCGGAGGACGTGGCCGCTCTTGCGGTCGGTGTTGTTGGCGACGAAGTCGTATAGGGCGATCCGGGCCAGTTCTGCGTGGGTCTCGGGGGCGTCCTCGAACAGGGTGAAGTAGTGCTGCTGGAAGTCGCAGTCGATGAACCACTGCAGCGACCCGACGCCCAGCGGAGCATCCTCGCGGATCACCGTCGGCGGGACGAAGCCCCAGCCCAGCGATTCGCTGAGGAGGTAGGCGGCGCGCTCGCGTTTGTAGAGCCCCGGCTCGAAATCGGAGAGCGGCCGTTCGCCGGCCTCCGGCTTGTAGACCGCGTACCCCTCGTCCTCGCCGCAGCTGACCTGGACCAGGAACGTCTGGTTGCTGCTGCGCGGAATGAGGCCAAGCAGCTCGATGCTGCCCTCGGTGAGCAGGGTCAGTTCCCGACCGGACCCGGACCCTCCCGCCACGGAAGCCACGTCAGGATCCCCGCAGCCCGCTGAGCGGTTCCGCCGTCGAATTCACCATGTGCACCGCGGGATCCTGGCCCTCCACAAACGTGATGGCTGAGACCGAGCCCGGGCTGATCATGATCCGCTGGAACAGATCCAGCGGCGTGCCCAGGGCATGGGCCACCGCGGCCTTGATGGGGTCGGCATGCGAGAAGCACACCACCACACCGCCGGCGTGGGCCGCGCACAGGGCCTCCATCGCCCCGACAATCCGGGACTGCATCTCCGGGAAGCTCTCGCCGTCCGGGAAGCGGAACTGGGACGGGCTGTGCTGCACGGTCTGCCACTCCGGCAGCGCCGCGAGGTCCGCGATCGCGGAGCCGGTCCAGCCGCCGAAATCGCACTCCAGCAGCCCGTCGTCGTGCTTCACCGGCAGTCCGGTGCGCGCCGCCGTCGGCTCCGCCGTCTCGCAGGCGCGCTCCAGCGGCGAGGAATAAAGGGCATCTACCGGCAAACCGGCGAGCCGGTCCGCGACCCGTTCGGCCTGCTCGCGGCCGCGGTCGGAGAGGTGCAGCCCCGGCGCGCGGCCGGGGAGGACTGAGCCCGTCGTCGGCGTCTGGCCATGGCGCACCAGCAGCAGCAGGGTGCCGGGGCGTGCGGGCGCGGGAGGAGAAGCTGATTCGTCTGCGGGTGCTGTAGCCATCAGCATCCAGCCTATTGCGCCAGGCGTCCGGATGCGCAGGAATCTCACCAAATCCCTCGATTCCCCGCCGGGTACAGGTCTACGGTGGAGGAGTGAGTGATCGCCCCGAAATCTTCACTGTTGGTGAACTGCGCGCCTCCGGCCACGTCCACAAGGACCTGCGCCGCGAGATCCGCGACAACCTGCTGGCCGCGCTCGCCGCCGGCCGCGACCCCTGGCCCGGGATGTACGGCTTCAGCCGGACCGTCCTGCCCCAGCTCGAACGCGCCCTGCTGGCCGGGCACGACGTCGTCCTCCTCGGCGAACGCGGGCAGGGCAAGACCCGGCTGCTGCGCACCCTGGCCGGGCTGCTGGACGAGTGGTCACCGGTGATCGAGGACTCGGAATTGAACGAACACCCCTACGAACCCATCACCGAGCACTCCCGCGCCCTGGCCCTCACCGAAGGGGACCGGCTGCGGGTGGCGTGGCGGCACCGCTCCGAACGCTACGTCGAGAAGCTCGCGACGCCGGACACCTCCGTCGCGGACCTGATCGGCGACGTCGATCCCATGCGGGTGGCCGAGGGCCGCCGCCTGGGCGACCCGGAAACCATCCACTACGGCCTGGTCCCACGCTCCAACCGCGGCATCATCGCCATCAACGAACTCCCCGACCTCGCCGAGCGGATCCAGGTCTCCATGCTCAACGTCATGGAGGAACGCGACATCCAGATCCGCGGCTACGTGCTGCGCCTGCCGCTGGACGTCCTGGTGGTCGCGTCCGCCAACCCGGAGGACTACACCAACCGCGGCCGGATCATCACGCCCCTGCGGGACCGCTTCGGCGCCGAAATCCGCACCCACTACCCGATCGAGCTCGAGGACGAGGTAGCCGTCATCCGGCAGGAGGGCCATCTGGTGGCCGGCGTCCCGCCCGTCATCCTGGAGATCCTGGCCCGCTACACCCGGGCGCTCCGAGAGTCCCCGGCGATCAACCAGACCTCCGGGGTGTCCGCACGGTTCGCGATCGCCGGCGCCGAAACGGTCGCCGCCGCTGCCCTGCGCCGGGCCAGCGTGCGCGGCGAGGACGAAGCCGTGGCCCGGATCATCGACCTCGAGGCCGCGGTGGAAGTCCTGGCCGGGAAGATCGAGTTCGAATCCGGTGAGGAGGGCCGGGAACAGGACATCCTGGACCACCTGCTGCGGATGGCCACCGCCGAGGCCGTCCGGGCGCACTTCCACGGCCTCGACATGGGCGGCCTCGTCGCCGCACTGGACGGCCACACCACGGTCACCACCGGGGAACTGGTCACGGCCAAGGAGTTCCTGGCGGGCCTCCCGTCCCTCGACGGCTCGAGCCTGTACGACGAGATCGGTGAGCGCCTGGGCGCGGAGAACGACGGGCAGCGCGCCGCCGCCGTCGAACTGGCCCTCGAAGGCCTCTACCTCGCCCGCCGGATCGCCAAGGACTCCGACGACGAGGCCACCATTTACGGGTAACTCCGCCAAGGCTAAGGAGGCCGCCATGAGCGTTCACCACCGGTCCCGCTACAGCCGGTACGCGGGCGGGCCCGATCCGCTCGCGCCGCCGGTGGACCTGGCGGAGGCGCTGGACGCCGTCGCCGAGGACGTGATGGCCGGCTACTCGCCGCGGCACGCCCTGCAGGAATACCTGCGCCGCGGCGGCCGCAACCGGGAAGGGCTCGATGAACTCGCCGGCCGGGTGCAGCAGCGCCGCCAGGACCTGCTGGGCCGGCACAAGCTGGACGGCACGCTAAACGAGGTCCAGAAGCTGCTGGAGACCGCGGTGCTGGAGGAGCGCAAGCAACTGGCCCGCGACGTCCGGATGGACAACACGGACCGCGCCTTCCGCGAGATGCAGCTGCAGAACCTGCCCAAGTCCACCGCGGCGGCCGTCAACGAACTCTCCTCCTACGACTGGCAGTCCAGCACCGCCCGGAAAGCCTACGAACAGATCAAGGACCTGCTGGGCCGCGAGGTCCTGGACCAGCGGTTCGCCGGCATGAAGCAGGCCCTTGAAGGCGCCACCGAGGAGGACCGCGCCGCCGTCGCCGAAATGCTGGCCGACCTCAACGAACTGCTCGACACGCACCGCCGCGGCGAGGACACGGAGGCCGACTTCCAGGACTTCATGGCCAAGCACGGCCAGTTCTTCCCGGAAAACCCGCAGTCGGTCGAGGAGCTGATCGACGCGCTCGCCCAGCGCTCGGCCGCCGCCCAGCGGATGCTGCGCTCCATGTCCGCCGAGCAGCGCGAGGAACTGATGCAGCTTTCCGCCCAGGCCTTCGGCTCACCGGAGCTTATGGCACAGCTGGGCCAACTCGACGCCAACCTGCAGGCGTTGCGCCCCGGCGAGGACTGGTCCGGCTCCGAACAGTTCAACGGCGAGGAAGGGCTGGGCCTCGGCGACGGGACCGGCGTGCTGCAGGACCTCGCCGAACTGGACGAACTCGCCGAGCRGCTTTCCCAGTCCTACAACGGCTCCCGGCTGGATGACCTGGACCTCGATGCGCTCTCCCGCCAGCTGGGGCAGGACGCGGCCGTCTCCGCCCGGACGCTCGCGGAGATCGAGAAGGCCATGCACGACGGGGGTTTCCTGCGGCGCGGTGCCGACGGCGACCTGAGCCTCTCCCCGCAGGCCATGCGGCGGCTGGGGAGGTCGTTGCTGCGGGATACCGCCAAGCAGCTCTCCGGCCGGCAGGGCCGCCGCGACACCCGGGTTGCCGGTGCCGCGGGGGAGCAGACCGGGTCCAGCCGGCCGTGGGAGTTCGGCGATGCGGAGCCCTGGGATGTCACCCGGACCATCACCAACGCCATCCGCCGGACCATTGCCGACGGCGGCGACCCGCGCCACGGGCTGCGCCTGGCCGTGGACGACATCGAGGTCACCGAAACTGAGGCCCGCACGCAGGCCGCCGTCGCGTTGCTGGTGGATGTGTCGTTTTCGATGGCCGCGGAGGGGCGCTGGGTGCCGATGAAACGCACCGCGCTGGCACTGCACCACCTCGTGTCCACCCGGTTCCGCGGCGACCGGCTGCAGCTGATCAGCTTCGGCCGCTACGCCCGGTCCATGGACATCGGCRAACTCACGGCCCTGCCGGCGCTCCGCGAACAGGGCACCAACCTGCACCACGGGCTCCAGCTGGCCGGCCGGTTCTTCCGCCAGCACCCGGCAATGCAGCCGGTCCTGCTGGTGGTGACCGACGGCGAACCCACCGCGCACCTGGAGGCCGACGGCGAATCCTGGTTCAACTGGCCGCCGGACCCTGAGACCATCCGCGTGACGGTGGCCGAGTTGGACCGGCTGGGCCGCGCCGGCACCCAGGCGACGTTCTTCCGTCTGGGAAGCGACCCCGGCCTGGAGCGTTTCGTGGCCCGGATGGCCCGGCGGATCGACGGCCGCGTCGTGGCCCCCGACGCCGGGGACCTGGGCGCCGCCGTCGTCGGGGAGTACCTCCGCGCGCACTTCCGCGGCCGGGCGTTCGGGGACGAGGACTGGGCTAGGTAGAGCACCCAAAGCCGGACACCGCCGTCGTCGGATATCCGCACAATTTTTGTCGGATCGGTGCAGAGTTGTTCGTAGCAATGGTGAGCGGCCGCCCAGGAGGGGCGCCCCGAACCGTAGGAGACGAGTTGCCATGCAGTTTTTGCTTTCCGTCATTCACAACCAGCGTGAGCTCGCCCCGTCGGATGAGATGGCTGCCATCGACGTGTTCAACGACCGGCTCCAGGCCGACGGGCACTGGGTCTTCGCCGGGGGCCTCGGTTTCCCCGACACCGCCACCGTCATCGACAACCGCGGCAAGGCGCCGGTGGTAACGGACGGCCCGTTTGTGGAGTCGAAGGAATACCTTGCCGGTTTCTGGATCATCGAAGCGCCCGACCTCGACGCCGCACTGCAACTGGCAACCGAGGGGTCGAAGGCGTGCAACCGCAAGGTCGAGGTGCGCCCGTTCCTGTGAGTGGAAGTGACGTCGGAGGAGCGATCAACGAGGCCTACCGCGGGGAGTGGGGGCGGATCGTGGCCGCACTGGCGCGGCGGTTCGGCGATCTTGACCTCGCCGAGGAGGCTACGGCCGAGGCATTCGCGACCGCTGTGGAGCGGTGGCCGTCCGACGGCGTCCCCGGCAACCCCGGCGCGTGGCTGACCACCACGGCCAAACGCAAAGCCATTGACCGGATCCGGCGCGAAAACAAACGCGACAGCAAACATCAGGAGGCCCAGTTGGTGTTCGACGACCACCCGCCTGAGCCCACCGGCGCCATCGACGACGACCGGCTCCGGCTGATCTTCACGTGCTGCCACCCCGCGCTGGCCATGCAGACCCGCGTGGCGCTGACCCTGCGGATGCTCGGCGGCCTGACCGTCCCGGAAATTGCGCGCGCCTTCCTTGTCCAGGAGGCCGCAATGGCGCAGCGGATCACCCGGGCGAAGGCCAAGATTAAAGCCGCCCGCATCCCGTACCGCGTACCGTCGGTAACGGACCTCTCGGAGCGTGTCTCCGGGGTGCTGTCCGTGCTGTACCTGATCTTCAACGAGGGCTATCTGGCCTCAGGCCCCGAGTCCGATCCCGTCCGTGCCGACCTGACCGCCGAGGCGATCCGGCTCACCCGCCTGGTCCGCGCCCTGCTGCCCGACGACGGCGAGGTGGCCGGCCTGCTGGCCCTGATGCTCCTCACGGAGGCCCGCCGGACCGCACGGATTTCGGCCAGCGGCGAGCTGGTCACCCTCGATGAGCAGGACCGGTTCGCGTGGGACGCGGGCCTGATCGCCGAGGGCCGTGGCCTGGTCCGGGAGACCATGGCGGCCGGGACGGAGCCGGGTCCGTACCAGATCCTTGCCGCGATCAATGCCGTGCACACCTCGGCCCGGGATGTCCGCGACACCGACTGGTCACAGATCGTGGCCCTCTACGACCGGCTGGTGGCCCGCGACCCGTCGCCGGTCATCGCCCTGAACCGGGCCGTCGCCGTCGCCGAAATGGACGGCCCGGGGGTGGCGCTGGCCGCCGTTGACCGCCTGGAAAACGAGCTGTCCGGCTACCACGCGTTCCATGCCACCCGTGCCGAGCTGCTGCGGCGGCTGGGCCGCGGCCTGGAGGCCCGCCTGGCGTATGACCAGGCCATCGCACTGGCCGGCAACTCCGCCGAGGCCGCTACCCTGAAGCGCCGCCGCGACCAGGTGCCCGCCCGGCCCTAGCAGCGCGGTTTACTTGGCGGCGTCGGCGAGCTGCTGGCGGAAGTCCGCCTCGCTGTTGAGCGTCAGCATCTTGCCGTTGAGGAAGAACGTCGGCGTTCCGGTCACTCCCAGGGAGCGGCCGTCCGCGACGTCCTTGCGGATCCGGTCGGCGGTGTTGTTGTCCGCCACCRCGGCGTCGTACTTGGCCAGATCGAGTCCAAGGTCCCGGGCGTAGGTGCGGAACAGGGGCGCCTGCGAGTCCTGCTTCCCGCCCCACTGCGTCTGGGTGTCGAACATTTTGGCGTACATCTGCCCGTACTTACCCTGTTGGGCGGCGGCTTCCACGGCCAGAGCCGCGGTTCCGGAGTTCCGGTGCCCGGGCAGCGGGAAGTAGCGGTTGACGAACGTGATCCGGTCCCCGAAGTCCTTCTTCAGCTCTTCCACCAACGGGTAGGCGGCCAGGCAGGATTCACACTCGAAGTCCAGGAACTCCACCAGCTGGGCCTTCTCTGCGGCCGGGGCGGTGACGCGGTGGCTGTCGTCGCGGACCAGCTGCGCGTCGGCGGCCGGCTGCGCGGCGGGCGGGGCCGGTTTGGTCGCGCTGAAGACCGCGTACCAGACCAGGCCTCCCGCGACGATGATCCCAAGGAGGATCCAGAGGACCAGACGGACCTTTTTCGCGGGGTCCGCCGGGGCGGTGGAGGGGTGTGCCATCAGTGGTGGATGCTTTCCTGGTCGCGGTGGGCCGCCGGTTCGATCTGGAAGGTGGAGTGTTCGACGCTGACGTCGAAGTGTTTGGCCACGCAATGCTGCAGGTCCGCCAGGATGGTCGCGGCGTGGCCGTCGGTCATGCAGGTGTCCTCCACGGTGACGTGCGCGGACAGGACGGCGGTGCCGGAGGCCACCAGGGAGGCATGGAGGTCGTGGACGTCGATCACGTGCGGCACGGCCAGGATGTGCTCGCGGACCTGGGCCATGTCGAGCCCTTGCGGGGCATTTTCCATCAGCACGTTAACGGTGTCCCGCAGCAGTTTCAGGGTGCGCGGGATGATCAGGACGCCGATCAGGAGGGACACGACGGCGTCGGCCTGGACCCAGCCGGTGACGGCAATGATGATTGCCGCCGCAATGACGGCCACCGACCCGAGGGCGTCATTGAGCACCTCAAGGAACGCGGCCTTCATGTTGAAGTTGTGGTGCCGTCCTGACGCCAGGACAACAAGGCCGACGGCGTTGCCGGCCAGGCCGATGATCCCGAACCAGAGCATGGTGGAGCCGCCCACCTCGGGTGGCTCGATGAGGCGGCGGATGCCCTCGACAATGACGAACGCGCCGACCCCGAGCAGCAGGGCGGCCTGCCCGGCCGCGGCGATGATCTCGGCCCGCTTGTAGCCCCAGGTCCGCTTGGTGGTGGCCGGCTTCAGGGCCAGCGAGGCGGCGATCAGGGCGATCAGGAGCCCGGTGGAGTCGGTGAACATGTGACCGGCGTCGGCCAGGAGCGCGAGGCTGCCCGTGAGGAAGGAGCCCACGATCTCCGCGATCATCACCGTGAAGGTGATGGCGAAGACCAGAATCAGTTTCCGCCGGTTGCCGGCCGCCGCCGCGCCGTGGTCGTGGCTGTGCCCGCTCATGCCTGGCTCCACGACTCGTCGGGTGCGCAGCAGGTCGGGTCCACGGCCAGCACCACTCCCAGCAGATCGCCGATCGCATGCCCCAGCCGTGCGTCGGCGAGCTCGTACCGGCTACGCCGGCCGTCCGGAACAGCAACCACGAGGCCGCAGCCGCGAAGGCACGTCAGATGGTTGGAGATGCTTTGCCGGGACACGTCCAGGGCATCGGCCAGGCCGGATGGGTAGGCCGGTGCGTCCGCGAGGGCCAGCAGGATCCGTGCCCGGGTGGGGTCCGAGACGGCGAAGCCGAACCGCGCCAGGACCGGGGCATGGGTGAGGGTTTCCATGCCTTCAAAGTACAGCTGCGGATGTATTCAGGCAATTCTGTATTACGGCATCAACGGCAACGGCCTCAGCGGCTGCTCACCTTGCCGAACAGCCTGGCAAGGGGCGCGAGCACGATCGGGCGGGCGGCGTACCAACCGGCCGCCGTGACGGCGATGGCCGCCGCGAACAGCCAGAACCCGGTCCAGTTCACGGCGTCGGTACCGGCGAACATGTGGTTCAGGTTGCGCAGGGCACCGGTCGCGAACACTAGGAAGACGTGGATGAGGATGAACAGGACAAAGAACAGCATGGTGGGGAAGTGCAGGGCCCGGGCGACCTCCACGGGGTAGACCCGGTTCAGCGTCTTGGCGTTCTTCGGCCAGAATTCGCTCATCCGGGCGCCCGTGACAGCGGCGAGCGGGGCCGCGATGAACACCACGATGAAGTACATCAGCTGCTGCAGGCTGTTGTAATTGACCCACCCGTTCTCCACCGGCCAGTCCAGGGTCATGTACTGCAGGAGCGCTGACGCCGCGTTGGGGAACACCTCCCAGCTGGTCGGCACAATCCGCATCCAGTGCCCGGACGCGAAGAGCAGCACCGCGAAAATCAGCCCGTTGGCCAGCCAGATGATGTCCAGCGACTGGTGCAGCCACAACGTGATGCTGATTTTCTTGCCGCCGCGTTTCGGGGTCCAGAACGCGGGCGGTTTCTGCTGGGTTCGCACCTGGTAGCCCGAACGGATGATGAGCACCATCAGGAAGATGTTCAGGAAGTGCGCCCACTGCGCCCACCACGGGAAGCCCGGTTCGGCGGCGTCCGGCAGCCGGTACTCGCCCGGGTACCTTTCGAGGAACGCCGGGACGCCGGGCAGGGTGGTCACGCCGCGGGCGGCCAGCACCAGAATCCCCGCGGCGGCCACGGCTCCGGCCGCGAGGAACACCACGAGTTTGATCCACTGACCCAGGGTGCGGGAGCCGTAAAGCCGGGCCTCGGCCTTCGGTGGCGCTGGTTTTTGGGGCGCTGGTTCTTGCGGCGCGGGTTTAGGCGCATGGCCGAGGGAGCGGCCTGTGCCGCGGGTGCGGCCGGAGAAACCTCGGGCGTCGGCGTGACTGGCGACGGCGGGGCGGGGGCTGCCGCCGCCGCTTTGACCGGCGGCTCAGGTACCGGCTGGGGTGCCGGCTCAGCTGTCGGCGCGGCCCCCGGCGCGGCCTGGGCCGCGGGAGCGACGGCCGGTGCCGGCGCGGGTCCGGCGGGCGGCCACGGCTCTCCGCCTGGCACACGCGGAAGTCCGCGGCGAAGCTGGCCGGCTCCCGCCGTCGCTGCAGCCGGGGCAGCTGAGGACGTCGCCGCCTCGTTCGTTTGGAGTGGGGCGGCGGGGGCAGGCGTAGGCTCCGGGGCACTGGCCGCAGCGGCCGACTCGGCGGCCGCCGGTTCCGCCGGTGCTGAGGGCCGGGCCGGACTCCCTACCGGTACGTCACCGGCCGGCGGCCAGGCCTCGCCGCCCGGCACACGGGGCAAGCCGCGGCGCAGCTGCCTTGATCCGCCTGCGCCAATTGACGGCGCGACCGCGGGGGCCTCAAATCCGGAGGCTTCAGGCGCGGGAACGGCCGCTGCCGCTGCCGTCGTCGCCGCTGACGTGTTGGGGACCGCAGCAGGGGCTGCGGCCAGACGTGCGGGCGCTTCGCCGGCGGGCGGCCAGGGCTCGCCGCCCGGCACGCGCGGCAGGCCCCGCCGGAGGGACCGGGACTGGGTTGCCATCGCTACTTCTTCCGGGCCTCGAGGGCGCTGATCAGCTGGGGGACCACCTTGAAGAGGTCGCCCACCACGCCGTAGTCGGCGATGTCGAAGATGGGGGCGTCAGGGTCCTTGTTGATGGCGACGATCGTCTTCGCGGTCTGCATGCCGGCCCGGTGCTGGATCGCACCCGAAATCCCGAGCGCAATGTAGAGCTGCGAGGACACCGAAACCCCGGTCTGCCCCACCTGGTGCGCCTGGGGGATGTAACCCGCGTCCACCGCGGCCCGCGAGGCTCCGATCGCGGCGCCCAGGGTGTCGGCCAGCTGCTCCACGAGGGCGAACTGCTCCACCGAGCCGAGGCCGCGGCCGCCGGCAACCACCTTCGCGGCCCCGCGCAGTTCGGGCCGTGACGTGGCGGCGACCGCTTCCTCGAACGAGTCAATGCGGGCGGACGGCTTCCCGGAGGCCGGCACCTCCAGGGTCTCCGACGCCGGCGGCTGGGCCGTGGCACGTGCGTCGATCGCACCCTGCCGGACCGTGATGACCGGCGCCCCGAACGTGGCCGTGGACGTTACGTTGTAGGCGCCGCCATAGACCGAATGATGCGCCACCACGCCCTCCTCGTCCCGGGCCACCCCGACGGCGTCGGCCGACACGGCGGCACGGGTGCGGGCGGCGTACCGGCCGGCCAGGTCACGTCCGTTCAGGGAATGCGAGATCAGGATGGCATCCGGGGCCGTCCGCTCCACGGCGGCGGCCAGCGCGTCCACGGCCGGCGTCCCCAGGGCGGCAGGGTCCGGGGTCTCAGCGATCAGGACGTGCGCGGCGCCGAGGCCCGCGGCTTCGGCGGCGGCAGCGCCCCCGGTACCGGGCGCGGCCAGGACCAGGGCAACCGGTGTGCCGACCGACGCGGCTGCGCCCAGGAGTCCGGGGGCCGCCTTCTCCAGTTCACCGGAAGGCCCGGCTTCGACGACAACGAGGATTGCATCACTCGGGAAATCAGTCATGTCCGTGCTCCTTACGCCAGGCGGTTTTCGATCAGGAAGTCGGCGAGTTTCTCGCCGGCGTCGCCGTCGTCGGTGATCTTGACGCCCGCGGTGTGCGGGGGCTTTTCCGCGACAGCCAGCATGATCGATCGCGCCGCGTCCGGGTTGTCGGCGGTGACGCCCAGATCGGCCAGGGTGAGGACTTCGAGGGGCTTCTTCTTCGCGGCCATGATGCCCTTGAAGTTCGGGAAGCGGGGGCCGGGAAGCGCCTCGGTGATGGAAATGACCGCGGGCAAGGACGTCGAAACCTGCTGCACCCCGGAGTCGACGGGCCGGGTCCCGGACACGGTGCCGTCGCCGATCTCCACGGCGCTCAGGCCGGAGGCGAGCGGCACGTCCAGCAGTTCGGCCAGCATTGCGGGGATCATGCCGCCGGATCCGTCGGTGGAGACGTTGCCGGTGACCACCAGGTCGAATCCGATGCGGCGGAGGGCAGCGGCGAGGGTCTCGGCGGTGAGCCCCAGATCCGCGCCCCGGAGTGCCTCGTCCGTGACATGGGTGGCGCTGCCGGCGCCCATGGCCAGGCCCTTGCGGATGGTYGCCGTGGCRCCCTCGGGWGCGAGSGAGAGGACMGCGACSTCGGTGCYSKCGTKMGCGTCGGCGTASGTSAGCGCCAGTTCCAGGGCCCGCTCACCGATCTCGTCGATGACCGCGTCGCTGGCGCCGCGGTCTGCGAGGCCGGTCTCGAGGCTCAGTTTTCGGTCCCCGTACGTGTCCGGGACTTCCTTGACTAGGACGACAATCTTCATCGATGGCTCTTCCTGTGGCGGGCATGCCGCCATAGCGGAGACATGTCGAATCTCCATAGAGTCTACGAAAGTGCAGCCGTCCCGGCATGCAGGACGCGTGCCGCCGGGAAAAGTGGCCGGCCGGACCCGGTGCGGTCCGGCCGGCCGGGCGGAGCTACCGGAGCACTACCGTCCTGTTGCCCTGCAGGATTACCCGGCCCTCGCAGTGCCAGCGCACGGCGTTGCTGAGCGCCTTGCACTCCGTGTCCCGGCCGGCCGCAACGAGGTCCTCCGGCCCGTAGGTGTGGTCCACCTCCACCACCTGCTGGGAGATGATGGGCCCCTCGTCCAGCTCCGCGTTGACGTAGTGCGCGGTGGCCCCGACGGTCTTCACGCCGCGGGCGTAGGCCTGGTGGTACGGCTTGGCGCCCTTGAAGCTGGGCAGGAACGAGTGGTGGATGTTGATGGCCCGCCCGTCCAGCTTCCGGGTGAGGGCGTCGCTGAGGACCTGCATGTAGCGGGCCAGGACCACCAGCTCGACGTCGAAGTGGTCGATGAGCTCCAGCAGCCGGCCCTCCGCCTCCGGTTTGGTGGCGGCGGTGACAGGGACATGGAAGAACGGGATGCCGTGCCATTCCACCAGCGCCTGATGGTCCGTGTGGTTGGAGACCACGGCCACCACGTCCACGGGGAGTTCGCCGATCCGGGCCCGGAACAACAGGTCGTTGAGGCAGTGCCCGAACTTGGAGACCATGATCAGCACCCGGCGCTTGGATCCCTGTGGCTCCAGCCGCCAGCTCATCCCGAACCGCTCCGCCATGGGGGCGAAAGCGGTCCGCAGGGCAGCGGCGGTGGAGGCATCGCCGTCGGACGCGAAGTGCACGCGCATAAAGAAGTGCCCCTCGGAGCGCTCACCGAACTGTTTGTTGTCGATGATGTCGCAGCCGTGTTCGAGCAGGAAGCCGGAGACGGCGTGCACAATGCCTGGCGTCTCCGGGCAGTCCAGCGTCAGGACATGCTCAACGGCGGTGGCGGCCCCGGCCCGGAACGGTTCAGTCTGGATGGCGGTCATGGGTCAGCACTCGATCACGTTGACGGCGAGGCCCCCGCGGGAGGTCTCCTTGTATTTGGTCTTCATGTCCGCTCCTGTCTCGCGCATGGTTTTGATGGCTTTGTCCAGCGATACCTTGTGGCTGCCGTCGCCGTGCAGCGCCAGCCTGGCGGCATTGATGGCCTTCACGCTGGCGATCGCGTTCCGTTCGATGCAGGGGATCTGCACCAGGCCGCCCACGGGGTCGCAGGTCAGGCCCAGGTTGTGTTCAATCCCGACTTCCGCGGCGTTTTCCACCTGTTCCGGGGTGCCGCCGAGCACCTCGCAGAGCCCGGCGGCGGCCATCGAGCAGGCGGATCCCACTTCGCCCTGGCAGCCCACTTCCGCGCCGGAGATGGAGGCGTTGATCTTAAACAGGATCCCGACGGCGGCCGCCGCCAGCAGGAACCGGACCACACCGTCGTCGTCCGCCCCCGGGACGAACTTGGCGTAGTAGTGCAGCACCGCGGGAACAATGCCGGCCGCGCCGTTGGTCGGGGCGGTAACGATCCGGCCGCCGGCCGCGTTTTCCTCATTCACGGCCAGCGCAAAGAGGTTCACCCATTCCATGGCCCGGAGCGGATCCGTGGTGCCGGTGTCCGCCGTCAGGGTCCGGAAGAGCGATGGCGCACGGCGCGGGACGTTCAGCCCGCCGGGAAGGATGCCTTCCGCGGCGCAGCCGTTGTCCACGCACTCCCGCATGACCACCCAGAGGGCCAGCAGCTTCTGCCGGACCTCGGCCTCGCTGTGCCAGACGAGCTCGTTGGCAAGCATCACCTCGGAGATGGACATGCCCTCCCGCCGGCACACCGCCAGGAGTTCGTCCGCCGTCGTGAAGGGATACGGCAGCACGGTGTCATCCGGGACCACCTTGTCCGCACCGTCGGCGTCGCCGTCCACGACGAAGCCGCCCCCAACGGAATAGAAGCTCCGTTCGCTGAGCACCGCCCCGGTGTGGTCCAGGGCCCGGAACGTCATGCCGTTCGGGTGGGCCGGCAGGGACTTGCGGCGGTGCAGGACCACGTCCTCGTCCCAGTTGAAGTCCACCCGGTGGTCCCCGCCGATCCGGAGTTCGGCGTCCAGGGCCGCGGCGGCCACCTGGTCGTCCGCCGTGGCGGTGTCCACGGTCTCCGGGTCCAGGCCCTGCAGCCCCAGCACCACGGCCTTGTCCGAACCGTGGCCGYGCCCGGTGGCACCGAGCGAGCCGAACAGCTCGGCCTGAACGCGGGCCGTCGCGCTGAGCTGGCCGTCGCCCTTGAGGCCGTCCGCGAACAGCTTCGCCGCCCGCATCGGGCCGACCGTGTGCGAAGACGACGGCCCGATGCCAACGGAAAACAGGTCCAGGACGCTGAGGGCCATCAGGGCACCTCGGGGGAAGCGAACTCCCTCATGGCGTCCAGCAGCCAGCGGCCCAGGAAGTCCGCGAAGGACGCGCGGGGGAAGAGCCGGAAGCTGTCCTCGGCGGTCTTCAGCAGCACCACCGGGATGTTGCCGACCTCCGTGGCCAGGGCGGTCCCGGGGGTGAAGGCGCGCGGGTGCAGGTCCAGGGCGCAGCCCTTTTCCAGCACCGCCCGGGCCCGCGGACCGGAGAGCTCGAACGTGGTGCGGTTCGCGGAGAGGTCCACCACCTGGCCCGGGGCATCGCCCAGGGCCGCGGTGAGGGAGCCGACGAGGCCGCCGTCCAGGGCGGTCTCTTCCGGGGCGACCACCAGGAACTCGGACGGCCCGAGCCACAGGACCTGGACGGGCAGGTTGCCGGCGACGTCGCCGCAGCCGGCCGGCAGCCCGCCGGTGATGGCGGCGATCCGTGCGGCATCCGCGGTGTGCGGGGCGACGCGGACCCCGGCCATGGTCTGGAACGGAAGTTCCCGGAGCGCCACGGTGCCGGCGATGGAGCCGGCGTCCAGGGCGGCGGCCAGGCTGGAGGCGGGGCTGCGCCGGAYTTCCCGGAGCGCGTTGCTGCCGGTGAGTGCTGCTGTGTTAGCCATCTTTGCGGGTCCCTTCGGAGTCAAAAAGTACGGTTTCGGCGACGACGACGTCCACCAGCTGGTCGCCCGCGGCGGCCACAAGGGTCTCGCCGATGCGGTTGCGGCCGTTCTTGATCAGCGCCAACGCGAACGACCTGCCCAGCGCGGCGCTGTGGTAGCTCGAGGTCACGAATCCCTGCATCGGGACCGGACCGAACGCGGGATTCGTGCTGATTCCCTGTTCGACCAGCTGGGTGCCCTCCGGGAGCCGCAGGGACTTGTCCACCGGAAGGACGCTGACCAGGTGCTTGCGGTCCTGCCGCTGCGCATCGGCCCGGGCGTAGGAGCGTTTGCCGATGAAGTCCTTGGCCTTGGAGACCACCCACTCCATCCCGGCGTCCTGCGGGGTGACGGTGCCGTCGGTGTCCTGGCCCACGATCGGGTAGCCCTTCTCGGCCCGGAGCACGTGCATGGTTTCGGTGCCGTACGGGGTGATGCCGAACTCGGCGCCCGCGGCCGCGACGGCCTCCCACGTGTTGAGCCCGTACCAGGCCGGGACGTTGATTTCGTAGGCCAGTTCGCCGGAGAAGGAGATCCGGCAGACCCGTGCCTGCACGCCGGAGGCGAGGGTGGTTTCGCGGAAGGTCATGAACGGGAAAGCCTCGGCGTCCAGTCCGCCCCCGGCGGCCAGCCCGGGCGCCACCTTCGCGAGCACCGCCCGGGATTTGGGCCCGACGACGGCGATGGTGGTCCACTGTTCGGTCACCGAGGTGCAGTGCACATCCAGGTCAGGCCATTCGGTCTGCAGCCACTCCTCCAGCCAGTCGAGCACCTTCGCGGCGCCGCCCGTCGTGGTGGTCATGAAGTACCGGTCCTCGTCGAGGCGCAGGGTCACKCCGTCGTCGAAAATCATGCCGTCGGCCATGCACATCACCCCGTAGCGGGCCGATCCCGGCGCCAGTTTCTTGAACGCGTTGGTGTAGACCCGGTTAAGGAACTCCCCGGCGTCCTTGCCGCGGATCTCGATCTTTCCGAGCGTGGTGGCGTCCATAAAGCCCACGGATTCCCGGACGGCGGCGCACTCGCGCAGGACGGCCGTGTCCATATCCTCGCCGGCCTGCGGGTAGTACCAGGGGCGCTTCCACTGCCCGACGTCCTCGAACAAAGCGCCCTGGGCGACGTGCCACGAGTGGATGGAGGTCTTGCGGGCTGGGTCGAACAGTTCCCCGCGSTGGCGTCCGGCCAGGGCCRCGAAGGCCACCGGCGTGAAAGGGGCCCGGTAGGTGGTGGTGCCGATGTCGCCGATTCCCCTGGACGCTTCGCCGGCCTGGCGGAGGGCTGCGGCGATCACGCCGATCGCGTTGACACCGGAGGTCTTGCCCTGGTCATTGGCGGTGCTGATGGAGGTGTAGCGCTTGATGTGTTCCACGGACCGCAGGCCGGCCCCGGTGGAGCGCAGCACGTCGGCCACGCTCTGGTCCCGCTGGAAGTCCACAAAGTGGTGGTGCCAGTCGTCGGCCGTGCCGGCCTGGCCGGGGACCAGCCACAGCTGGCGGGTCGGGGCGGAAGCCTGCGGCTCGCGCAGCGTAGCGGGCACGATGGGGGAGTCGAAGCCGGCGGCGATGGCGGCCGCGGCGCCGGCGGAGACGCCCTCGGCGAGGCAGTCGGCCAGTTCGAAGCTGCCGCGTCCCGAGCCGATGGTCTGCTGGGCCGGAACCACGGTGCTGGGAACGAAGGCCGCGAGGTCCTCGTCCCAGCGCAGTTTGCCCTGCCGCTGGGAGTGGAGGTGGACCAGCGGGCTCCAGCCGCCGGAGACGGCCAGCAGGTCGCAGGCGATCTCCTCGATGCCGGAGGTGAGCTCGCCGTCGTCGTTGATGCTGCGGACCGTGACGGTGGCCAGCCGGCCGGTGCCCGTGGCGGGGTCCGTGCCGGTGTCGGCGACGGCGCTGCCGATCAGCACCCGGGTGCCGGATTCGGCGGCCGCCGCGGCGACGTCGCTCAGCCGGGACCGGGCGTCGACGACGGCGGCAACCTTGACGCCCGCGGCGCGCAGGTCGGCGGCCAGGGCGTAGGCGCTGTCGTTGGTGGTGCCGATGACCACCCGAGTCCCCGCCGCCACGGCATACCGGTTCAGGTAGCTGCGGACGGCGGAGGCGAGCATGATGCCGGGCCGGTCGTTGTTCTCGAAGACCAGCGGGCGCTCGTGGGCGCCGGGGGCCAGCACCACCTGCGCGGCGCGGACGTGCCAGATGCGCTGCCGGGAGACCCCGGGGGCGRCCGGGCTGGAGAGGTGGTCCGTGCGGTTCTGCACGGCGATGACGTAGTTCGCGTCGTAGGCGCCGAAGGCCGTGGTGCGGTTCAGGACCGTGGTTTCGGCGCCGGAGATGAGCTCGGCCTCGACGTCCGCGACCCATTCCAGCGCCGGCTTGCCTTCGATGGTTTCGGCCACGTCCGGAGCGGCCGGGCCGGACAGGAGCGAGCCGCCGAGCTCGGGCTGGTCATCCATCAGGATCACGCGTGCCCCGGTGCGGGCTGCCTCGCGGGCGGCGGCCAGCCCGGCGGGACCGCCGCCGACCACCAGGACGTCGGTGTGGACGTACTTCTTGTCGTATTCGGCCCGGTCATCGGCCGGATCGAGGCGGCCCAGGCCGTTGAGCCACTGCGCTTGGAGGCCGTCCACCAGTGTGACGGTGGTGGCGGGCAGCATGGACTCGGCCACGTGGCCCGGGAAACGGGGTTCCACCCGGACCAGGGCGTTGGGTTCCTCCACCCCGGCGGACAGGATGCCGCGGGGGCGGTCCTCGTAGAGCGAGTTGCCGGCGCTGATCCGGCCGTTGGCGAGCAGGGCCGAGGCGAGGGTGTCGCCGGGGTGGCCCGTGAATTCCTCGCCGTCCACGGTGAAACGCCAGGAGATGGTGCGGTCGATGCGGCCGCCGGCGGCGAGTCGGGCGTTCTGGGACGTCACTTGGTTGCTCCTTCCGGGGCGGTGGTGCTGGTAGGGGAGGTGCTGGTGCCGGGGCGGGGTGCGCCCATCGGGTAGACGGCCTGGATGTCGTAGGTGACGGTGTCGCGGAGCACGTTGAACCACTGCCGGCACCCGGTGCTGTGCAGCCAGCGCTCGGCGAAGGCGCCCTTGGTGTTGTCGCGGTAGAACAGGAATTCGGCCCATTCACGGTCGCTGAGTTCGTTCGGGTTCTCGGGGTAGGGC
>NZ_JBFTNO010000028.1:0-23330 GCF_056397525.1 Arthrobacter sp. 05L45_2
CAACGCCGGTGTCCTCGACGAAATCGAGGAGACCATCGCCGCCGGTGCCACCGCCACCGTGGCGCGTAAGTGGTGGATGGGCGAGATCGTGGGCCGTGCCAAGAACGCCGACGTCGACCCCGGCCAGCTCGGCGTCGCCCCGGCCACCATCGTGGAACTGAACGCGATGGTCGAGGACGGCAAGATCAACAACAAAATGGCCTCCGAGGTGCTGGACGGCGTGCTCGCCGGCGAGGGAACCCCGGCGGAAATCGTCGAAAAGCGCGGCCTGGCCGTGGTCTCCGACGACGGGCCGCTGCTTGAGGCCATCGACCAGGTCCTGGCCGCCCAGCCCGGCGTCGCGGACAAGATCCGCGCCGGCAAGCTGCAGGCCATCGGCGCAATCGTTGGCGGCGTTATGAAGGCCACCCGCGGACAGGCTGACGCCGGCCGCGTGAAGGAACTGATCCTGGAGCGCCTGGGCGTCGAAGGCTAAGCACCCCGCCGCCCCGGAACGGGACGTCAGGCAACAAGCTCGGTCATGATGGTCTGCAGTGCATCGCAGACCATCATGACCGATGCGCGTTTAAGGTTCTCCGGCCGTGCCAGGATGTCGATCCGGCGCCTGGTGCTGATCCCCTCGAGCGGCTTGAGCACAATCTCCGGGTTCAGCACCGGCCGGGCGGTGTGCCGCGGCAGCAACCCGATCACGCTGCCGGCGGCCACCAGCGCCGCGACCGTGGAGTAGTCGTTGATCCGGTGCACGATGTTCAGCTCGCGGCTGGAAACCGCGGCCACCGCGGAGAGCACGTCCGCGGGGGAGTAGCCGGTGTGGCTGGTCACCCACGGTTCGCCGACGACGTCGTCCGCGGTCACCGCCCGCTGCCGGGCCAGCCGGTGCCCGGCGGGCAGGGCCACGTCCAGCGGTTCGTGAGCCAGCGGAATCACCGCGACCCGTTCCTCCGGCCAGCGCGGGCTGTGGTCCATCCGGTGCGCGAGGACCAGGTCATAACGTGCTGTCAGGGCCGGGAAGTCCTGCTGCGCGACGTCCTCGTCGGAGAGCAGGAGCCTGGGCTGGTCCGGACCGGCCAGGAGCCTGGCCAGCGGCGCGAACAGGGCCTGGCCGGCACTGTGGAACCCGCTGAGCGTGACCGGCCCCACCGGGGAGCCGTGGTAGGCGCCGATCGCCGTCCGCGCATCAGCCATCGCGCTCACCACGGCCGCACCGGCGTCCGCGAGCACCTGCCCGGCCTCGGTCAGGACGAGGTTCCGGCCCTCCTTCCGGGTCAGCGGGACCTCAACGGACCTTTGCAGCGCGGCCAGCTGCTGCGACACCGCCGACGGGGTGACCAGCAGGGTCTCGGCGACGGCTTTGACGCTGCCCAGGGCGCCGAGTTCGCGCAGCATTTCAAGCTGGTGGATTTCCATCCCACCATCCTATGCGCAAGGTAAAACTAAATCGTCGATTGAGAAAATTCTGGTTGTGCTAACGCTTTGGGGCGGGTCTAATGAGGTGAGTTGTCCCACACGCGCCGCCGCCCAGGCCGGCCATTCACAGTAAGGCAGGCCCATGAAGGCTCTCTACAAGTCCGGCGCCCACGCGGGATTCGAACTGGTTGACCGCCCGGAACCGGAAACCGGCGCCGGTGACGTCAAGATCCGGGTCATGACCACCGGCATCTGCGGCACGGACCTGCACATCCAGTCCTGGGACGCCTGGGCGCAGGGCATCATCAACGCGCCGCTGATCGCCGGCCACGAGTTCTACGGCGAGGTGGTTGAGGTCGGCGAGGACGTGATGGACGTCAAGGTCGGCGACCGGGTCTCCGGCGAGGGCCACATCGTCTGCGGCATCTGCCGTAACTGTCGCGCCGGCCGCAAGCAGATGTGCATCAACACCGTCAGCGTCGGCGTGCAGCGCGACGGCGCGTTTGCCGAGTACGTCGTCATCCCGGAGACCAACGTCTGGGTCCACCACGACCCCTCCGTGACCCCCGAGCTGGGCGCGATCTTCGACCCGTTCGGCAACGCCGTCCACACCGCCCTGAGCTTCCCGCTGGTGGGCGAGGACGTGCTCATCACCGGCGCCGGCCCCATCGGCCTGATGGCAATCGCCGTCGCCCGCCACGCCGGGGCCCGGAAGATCGCCATTACGGACGTCTCCGCCCCGCGCCTGGAGCTGGCCCGCCGGCTCGGCGTCGACCTCGCCATCGACGTCTCGAAGATGCGGGTCAAGGAGGCCCAGCGCGAACTGGGCATGCGCGAGGGCTTCGACATCGGCATGGAAATGTCCGGCCACCCCACGGCCCTGCCTGAGATGATCGACAACATGAACCACGGCGGCCGGATCGCGATGCTGGGGCTGCCCAGCCAGTCCATCGACATCGACTGGGGCAAGGTGGTCACCCACATGCTGACCATGAAGGGCATCTATGGCCGCGAGATGTTCGAGACCTGGTACGCCATGAGCGCCATGCTCTCCTCCAACCCGGTCCTGCACGCCAACATCTCCGCGGTGGTCACGGACACCCTGCCCGCCGCCGACTGGGAAAAGGGCTTCGAGATCGCCCGCGCCGGCGTCGGCGGAAAAGTCGTCCTCGACTGGACCGGCTTCTAGGTCCTGTCCGTTTCCGGTACCGTACAAAAACTTCACCCCTGCTGAGGAGCCCAACCAATGTATTCAGCCATCAAGGACCAGCTGCGGCACGAACTCGACGAGATCCGCGGCGCCGGCCTGTTCAAGACCGAACGGCACATCGACTCGCCGCAGGCCAGCCACATCAAAGCCGGCCAGCTCGGCCAGGGCAGCGCCGACGTGCTGAACTTCTGCGCCAACAACTACCTTGGCCTCGCGGACCACCCCGAGATCATCGCCGCCGCCAAGGACGCCATGGACGAGCGTGGCTTCGGCATGGCCAGCGTCCGCTTCATCTGCGGCACCCAGGACCTGCACCTGGCCCTCGAACAGCGGGTGTCGGCGTTCCTGGGTACCGAGGACACCATCCTCTTCTCCAGCTGCTTCGACGCCAACGGCGGCGTCTTCGAGTCGCTCTTCGGCCCGGAGGACGCCATCATCTCCGACGCGCTGAACCACGCCTCCATCATCGACGGCATCCGGCTGTGCAAGGCCCAGCGCTTCCGCTACGCCAACCAGGACATGGCGGACCTGGAAGCCCGGCTGATCGAAGCCACCACGCAGGAGAACCCCGCACGACGCAAGATCATCGTCACCGACGGGGTCTTCTCGATGGACGGCTTCCTGGCCCCGCTCGAAGCGATCTGCGACCTCGCCGAAAAGTACGACGCCCTGGTGATGGTGGATGATTCCCACGCTGTTGGCTTTATGGGCCCCACCGGTGCAGGCACCCCGGAACACGCCGGTGTGTCGGACCGCGTGGACATCTACACCGGCACGTTCGGCAAGGCCCTTGGCGGTGCCTCCGGCGGCTACGTCTCCGGCCGCGCCGAAGTCATCGCCATGCTCCGCCAGAAGGCCCGCCCCTACCTGTTCTCCAACTCCCTGGCCCCGGCGATTGTCGCCGCCACCCTGAAGGCACTGGACCTCGTGGAGAACTCCGGAGAACTGCGCGGCAAGCTGTTCGCCAACGCCGAACTCTTCCGCCGCCGCATGGCCGAGGAAGGCTTCGACCTGCTCGACGGCGAGCACGCGATCGTCCCCGTGATGTTCGGCGACGCCGTTATGGCAGCCAAGGTGGCCGACGCGATGCTCGCCAACGGCGTCTTCGTCACTGCCTTCAGCTACCCCGTGGTGCCCAAGGGAGCAGCCCGCATCCGCGTGCAGCTTTCCGCCGCGCACAGCACCGACGACGTCGAACGCTGCGTCCAGGCGTTCGTCCGCAGCCGCGAAACGGTGGCCGCGGCCTCCTAGGGCCGGTAAAAAAGTACTGACGTGACCTCCGGACGGGTGCAAGGATGGAGGCATGTCAGCTACATACGATGTTGTGATCGTGGGCGGCGGCATCGCCGGCCTGTCCCTGGCCTCCGCCCTCGCCGGCCAGTGCACCGTGGCCCTGGTCGAGGCCGAGCAGTCGCTGGGGTACCACACCTCGGCGCGCTCGGCCCGGCAGCTGATCCCCAGCTACGGCCCGCCCGTGGTGCAGGAACTCACCATGCGCACGCTGGAGCTCATGGGCACCAAGGAAGGCACCCGGCCCGAACCGGTGCTTTCCCCGCGCCGGTTTATGCTGATCGGTGACGAGGCGTCCGTGCAGCAGCAGGCCAGCGGGTTCATRCACCGGATCAGCCATGACGAGGCCCTCGAGATCTGCCCGGCCCTCAAGCCCGACACCTTCGAGGCGGCCGGACTGGATTCTGGATCCTTCGCCTGTAACGCGTCCCTGCTGCTGGAAGACCACCGGGAGCGCGCGGTGGAGGGCGGCGTGGACATCATCACCGGCGCACGCGTCCACTCGGCCCAGCGGTTGGGAACCGGCTGGGAGCTTGGGGCCGGACAGGAAGGCCTGGAGGCCGCCGTCGTCGTCAACGCCGCCGGTGCCTGGGCGGATGAACTCGCCGTGCTCAGCGGCGTCGAGAAGCTCGGACTCCAGCCGTACCGCCGCACCGCGGCCATTGTCGACGTCGAACACCCCCTCCCGCCGGGATGCCCCATGGTCGCCTCTGCGGGCAGCTTCTACTTCCGGCCCGACGGGCGGCGGCAGGTGCTGATCTCCCCGTCCGAAACCGTGCCCAGCGGCCCCGAGGACGCCCGGCCCTACCCCGGCGACGTCGAGGCCCTGATCGCCAGGCTCAACGCCCTCACCACCATGGGGATCGGGGCAGTGAGCCGGGCCTGGACCGGGCTGCGGACCGAGGCCTCGGACGGCGTGCCCGTTGTGGGGTTCGACGCCGAGGCCGCCGGCTTCTTCTGGCTCGCCGGCCAGGGCGGCTACGGTTTCCAGACCTCCTCCGGCATCGCCGAGGTGGCGGCTGCCCTGATCCTCGCCGGGCAGGGCTCGGCGCAGCCGCTTCCGGCCGACAGTCCGGCATCCCGGACGGCCGCGGCGCTGGCCGCGACGCGGATGTCCATCCGGGCCTGAAGAATGGACCCATGAGCACCCTCATCACCAACATCGCCGAACTGATGACCCAGGACGCGGAGCACCGGGTCCTGGCGGACGCAGCCCTCGTCATCGACGGCGAACGGATCGCCTGGCTCGGCGCCGCCGCCGACGCCCCGGCGGCCGACGACGCCGTCGACGCCGGTGGCCGTGCCCTGCTGCCCGGCTGGGTGGATTCGCACACCCACCTGGTGTTCGCCGGCGACCGGACGGCGGAGTTCGAGGCGCGGATGGCGGGGGAAAGCTACAGCGCCGGCGGCATTGCCGTCACCACCGGCGCCACCCGGAGCACCGGCGACTTCGACCTCACCCGGCTGGCGCTGGGCCGCGTCGCCGAAGCCGTCGCCCAGGGCACCACCTACCTCGAGACCAAAACCGGGTATGGCCTGGACGCGGACAACGAGGCCCGCAGCGCCCGGATCGCCTCGACCGTCGCGGACGAGGTGACGTACCTGGGCGCGCACCTGGTCCCGGACGGGATGGACGCGGACGAGTACACGGACCTGGTCTGCGGTCCCATGCTTGCCGCGGTCCGGCCGTACGTGCGCTGGGCCGACGTCTTTTGCGAGCAGGGTGCCTTCACCGAGGAGCAGTCCCGTCGGGTCCTCCAAGCCGCCCGGGAAGCCGGGCTCGGCCTGCGGGTACACGGCAACCAGCTCGGCGAGGGCCCGGGGGTGCGCCTGGCGGTCGAGTTCGGGGCCTCGAGTGTGGACCACGTGAACTACCTCTCCGGAACGGACATCGACGCCCTGGCCGGCAGCTGGTCCGGCTGGGACCCGGCTGCCGGCGCCGGCCGCCGCGGCACCGTCGCAACCTGCCTGCCGGCCTGCGACCTGTCCACCCGGCAGCCGCTGGCCCCCGGACGGGAACTGCTCGACGCCGGGGTCCAGCTGGCCCTCGCCTCCAACTGCAACCCCGGAACGTCATACACGAGCTCAATGGCATTTTGCGTGACCACCGCCGTGTTGCAGATGCGGCTCAGCGTGCACGAGGCCGTCCGGGCGGCCACCTACGGCGGGGCGCTGGCCCTGGGCCGGGAGTCCGGAAACGACGCCGACGGCCAGCGTGCGGTCGGTTCCCTCGCGGTCGGGCACCGGGCAGACCTGCACCTGCTCAACGCCCCCTCCGCCACCCACCTGGCCTACCGGCCGGGCATGCCGCTCACCCACGCGGTCTGGCGAGCCGGAGTCCGCGCCCGCTGACGCACCAGCACACAGGAGGCACCCCATGGCCGGGTTCGCGAGGGAGCTGGGCATCATGCTCGATCTGCTGCGGGCCACCCGCGGCGGACCGCAAGCGCTGGCCCGGCGCCGCGACACCCGGCTCAACGCCCTGGTCCGGCACGCCAGGACGTGCTCGCCGTACTACCGGGAGCTGTACCGCGGCCTCCCGGCCGGGGACGCCGCACTTGGTGACCTGCCACCGGTCACCAAGCAGCAGCTGATGTCCCGCTTCGACGACTGGGTGACCGACCCCGCCATCACCCGGGCCGGCCTGGAAGCCTTCGTCGCCGATCCGGCCCTGGTGGGCAGCCTCTACCGCGGTCAGTACCTGGCCTGCACCAGCTCGGGAACCACCGGACACCCGGGACTGTTTGTGCACGACCCCGCGGCCGTAGCGTGTTACCGGGCGCAGGGCGTCCGCGCGCTGGCGAGCACCGCGGGCCGTCGCGGCCTCCTCCCGCTGCTGCTCCGGGTGCTGCGCCGCGGCGTCCGCACCGCCGTCGTAGTGGGTACCGGCGGCCATTTCGCCGGCGCCGTCTGGCTGGAGGCCGAACGCCGCCGCAGCCGGGGCCGACGCCGGGCCTTCCGCCTGTTCCCGGTGCAGCAGCCGCTGCAGCAACTGGTACAGTCCCTCAACGACTTCAACCCCGCCCTCCTGGTGGGCTACCCCAGTGCCCTGGAACTGCTCGCCGCGGAACAGGACGCCGGCCGGCTGCGCATTAATCCGGTCCTCGTGGAGTTCAGCGGGGAGTCCGCCGGGGAGCCGGAGCGGCTGGCCGCGTCGCTGGGTGCCCGGGTCCACAACGTCTATGCCGCCTCCGAATTCAGCCCCATCGCGCTGGACTGTCCCGCCGGCTGGCTGCATGTCAACAGCGACTGGGTGATCCTGGAACCGGTGGACAGAGACTACCGGCCCACGCCGCCGGGGGAGGCCTCCCACACGGTGCTGCTGACCAACCTCGCCAACCGCGTCCAGCCGCTGATCCGCTACGACCTCGGCGACTCGGTGGTCGCCAGGCCCGGCCCCTGCAGCTGCGGCAACCCGCTGCCCGCCATCCGGGTGGCCGGCCGGCGCGACGACGTCCTGCACTTCGCGGATGCCGGCGGCCGCACGGTCAGCGTCCTGCCGCTGGCCATCACCACCCCTATCGATGATGCCCCGGGTGTGCACCGCTGCCAGCTGGTGCAGACCGGTCCGGAGTCCCTCCGGGTGCGGCTGCTGCTCGAACCGGGTGCCGCGCCGGAGCCGGTGTGGCAGGATGTCACGGCGAAGCTTGCCGCGTTCCTGGCTGGCCAGGGCCTGCCCGACGTGGCGCTGGTCCAGGCGGACGAGCCGCCGGAGCAGCACGGGCCAAGCGGAAAGTTCCACCAGGTCATCGGGCTGAAAACCGCCGTCGTGCCTAAAAGACCATCGGGGGAGCGTCCAGCACGGTCTCATCCACCCGGCGGTCCTCCCACTGGCTGAACGGCTTGTCGAGCTCGTACTTGCCCGCCCCGGTGCGCAGCAGGGTCCTGATCTCGGCGTTGTCCGGGTTGTTCAAGGACTCGAAGTACTCCACTGACCAGTGGAACCAGCGCATGCAGAACAGCCGCATGGTCAGGCCGTGGGTGACGAACAGGGCGTTCGGCGCGTACGTGGGCTTGGACCAGTGCCGGTACAGCGTCTCCATGAACGAGGAGATCCGGTCGTAGACGTCCGAGCCGGATTCACCCTCCCGGAACC
The DNA here is from genome assembly GCF_056397525.1 of Arthrobacter sp. 05L45_2. NCBI lineage: Bacteria > Bacillati > Actinomycetota > Actinomycetes > Micrococcales > Micrococcaceae > Arthrobacter > Arthrobacter sp. 05L45_2. Next base: position 8,004 of record NZ_JBFTNO010000028.1, read on the forward strand.
GGTAGAAGAAGTGCCCGTACGCGTTGCGGAGCTCTTTCTGGTCCTCGATGTCGCCGGCGATCTGGAAGTTGGCCCAGTCCTGCTCCCGCAGCCGCGGCTCCTCGATCACGCGTTCCACCAGGGAACCGAGGCGCAGCGCCTCCAGGGTCTGGTAGGCCCGCAGGTAGGGGGAGACGTAGACGCAGACCTTCTGCCCGTCCAGCTGGTGCCGCAGCTGCCCGCCCGCAGCCACTGCCTGCTCCACGCCGAGCTCGGTCAGCGGGATCCGGTAATCGGGCACCCGGTTATAGATCGAGGTGTCGGCGTTGGCGGCAGACTGGCCATGCCGGATCATGATGATTTTCCCGGGCGCACTCACAGGCCTAGCATAGGCGCGTGCAGCCAACTCCCGGCAACGGCAGGCAAGATAGGAGCATGTTGGTTCCCTCCCGCCGCCGGCTGCGGCTCGAAGTCTGGATTGTCCTGGGCCTGTCCCTGGGGCAGTCGGCGGTGTACTCGGTGGTGCAGCTGCTGGACAAGCTGACCCGGGCGCCGCTGGCCCAGGGCACATCCACGCTGAACCGGTCGCAGAGCAGCCGGGAATATTTCGACCTCACGTATCAGCTCCTGGACATCATCTTCGCCCTGGTGCCGGTTGCCCTGGTGATCTATTTCCTGACCGAGCTCCGGCCAACGGTCGCGGCCGCCGGGGCCGGGAGCACCGGCACGTCGGCGTTCCGGAAGCTGGGCTTCAATTTCGCCCGCCCGGGCAAGGACCTGCTGCACGGCATCGGGCTCTTCGCCCTCATCGGCGTCCCGTCGCTGGGGCTCTACGCCGCCGGCCGGGCTTTGGGCATTACGACGGCGATCATCCCCAGCGCGCTCGACTCCTACTGGTGGACCGTGCCGGTCCTGATCCTCTCCGCGATCCGGCACGGCATCGTGGAGGAAGTGATTGTGGTGGGGTACCTGCTGGACCGGTTCGGAAAGTTCGGCTGGAGTATGCCGCTGGCCATCTTCGCCAGCTCCATGCTCCGCGGCAGCTACCACCTGTACCAGGGCTTCGGCCCCTTCATTGGCAACGCGGTCATGGGCGTCATATTCGCCCTCATCTACACGCGGACACGGCGGGTAATGCCGCTCGTGATCGCCCACGCGCTGCTCGACATCGTCGCATTCGTCGGGTTCAGCCTCTTCGGGAAAGCCATCGGCCTGGGCTGAGTCAGCAGGGTCACCCCGCCGGGGTTCCGGCCTGTGGGCGGAAAATGTCTTATTTCGACACAGGACTCATCAGGACAGGGCCCCAGTCCGTAACATTGGAGCTATTCCAGGCTTCGGCTTGCTAAATACGCTGCAAAGGACTAGGTCATCTTGTCGCTTGAATCATTGCCCATTTTGGATTTCTCGCTTCTGGCTGCGGGCCCCGAAGAGGCCGCACGGTTCCGGAACGATTTGCGCGATGCCATGCGCGAGGTCGGCTTCATCTACCTCTCCGGCCACGGCGTCCCCCAGGAACTCACCGATGCCATGCTGGACGTCTCCCGGCGCTTCTTTGCCCTCCCCGAGGACCAGAAGCTCGCCATCGAGAACGTCCACAGCCCGCAGTTCCGCGGCTACACCCGCGTGGGCGGCGAGATCACCGACGGCGCCGTCGACTGGCGCGAGCAGATCGACATCGGCGTTGAGCGCGACGCCGTGGAGCCCGGGCCCGGCGTCGCCGACTACTGGCGGCTGGAGGGGCCCAACCTGTGGCCCGACGGACTGCCCGACATGCAGGAGGTTGTGACCGAATGGACCGATCGCCTGAGTGAAATTTCGCTTTCCCTGCTCCGGGCCCTCGCCGTCTCGCTCGGAGCGCCCGAGGACACCTTCGACGCCGCATTTGCCGCGCGGGCCTTCCCGCTGCTGAAGATAGTGCGGTACCCGGGGGAGTCCGATCCGGAGCCCAAGCAGGGTGTGGGATCCCACCGCGACGGCGGGGTCCTGACCCTGCTCCTGGTCGAGCCCGGGAAGGGCGGCCTGCAGGTCGAATACCAGGGCAGATGGATCGACGCGCCCCAGGTGCCCGGCACGTTCGTCGTCAACATCGGCGAGATGCTCGAGCTGGCCACCAACGGGTACCTCAAGGCCACGCTGCACCGGGTGATTTCGCCCCTGCGCGGCACCGACCGGATCTCCCTGCCGTTCTTCTATAACCCGGCCCTGGACGCCACCATGCCCCGGCTGGCCGTCAGCCCGGAATTCCAGGCCCAGGCCCGCGGACTGTCCGTGGACCCCACCAACAGTCCGATCCTGGAGACCTATGGTGACAACGCCCTCCGCTACCGGCTGCGGGCACACCCCAACGTGGTGGAAGTGCACCACCCGGACCTGCTGAAGGCCTGAGACGGGACCAGCAGACGGGACCAGCGGCTTAAAGGAATTCGGCCGCCGGCGGTGGGTGGCATCATTGGCACCCGCTGCTGGCGGCCGAAGTGTAGGGGAAACCGTCAGATAGTGACGGCGCCGGAATCCGTTTCGAACGTGACGGAGAGGATCCCAGGCGTCCCGTGCGGGGCCAGCCAGTTCACGTCCACGTCCTCCAGCGGCTTGCCCACCGGTTCACCCAGCCACTCGGTGACCCGCTCGGCCGAACCCGCGATGGTGAGCGCAGACATCTTGACGCTGCTCTCGTAGGCGTTGGACGGGTGCAGCGCGGGATCGCCTTCCCACTTGAGCATGTAGGGCACCTGCGGGTCGGCGATCAGGCCGAGGATGCCGATCTGCTTCCAGACCAGTTCCCGTCCGTCAGGGAACTTGCGGTTGCCGTTGACGGCCGCGCGGCCCAGGCGTTCCTCGAACGGGCCGAGGTCGTCGACCTCGACGCACCAGCCCATCCAGCCCCCGCCGGCCGCCGAGCGTGCCCGGACGGCCTGGCCGAAGGGTGCCTTGTCCGACGCCGGGTGGTCCAGGACCTCCACGACCTCAAGGTACTTGTGCCCGGCGAGCGGAATGATCATGTTGCGGGTCCCGAACCGGGGGTGGACTCCGCCCTTGACGGCCTCGACCCCAAGGGCCGAAGCGATACGTTCGGTGGTGGCAGCCAGGCCATCCTGTTCACAGGCGTAAGAGACGTGATCCATGCGCATGCCATCATCTTGGCACTTTGTGATGGAGCTCTCAGCTTAGGGTGTCCTAACCCAGGTGGGATGTCCTTTTCCGAGCCCTGCGCACGCCGTCGTTCTTCATTTTCGTCACAAACCTATCCTGCCGCCGGGACCGCTTCCTAGACTGAATCCAGGTCATGAGCGCCAGCATCAAGCCCCGGCTTGCTGGCCGGCAACCCTCCAAACGCGGCGGGGTGCCCCGGGTGAAGACCTGGCCCACCGGCGCCCGCCGGCGGGCAAGCGCGGCTGCCAGCGCCGTCCCGGCCCCGAGGCCGGAGTCGGGCTGCGCCCGTAACAAGGAGCACTCCGATGTCCAACGCCTGGTCCTTTGAAACCCGCCAGATCCACGCCGGCCAGGAGCCGGACGCTGCCACCGGCGCCCGGTCACTGCCTATCTACCAGACGACGTCGTTCGTCTTCCCCAGCGCCGAAAGCGCCGCCAACCGCTTCGCGCTCGCCGAACTCGCGCCCATCTACACCCGGATCGGGAACCCCACCCAGGACGCCGTCGAACAGCGGGTGGCCAGCCTGGAAGGCGGCCTTGGGGCGCTCCTGCTCAGTTCCGGCCAGGCCGCCGAGACCTTCGCGATCCTCAACATCGCCGAGGCAGGCGACCACGTGGTGGCCAGTCCCAGCCTGTACGGCGGAACTTACAACCTGCTGGCCCACTCGCTGAAGAAGTTCGGCATCGAAGTAACCTTCGTCGAGGACCCCGACAATCTGGACCAGTGGCGGGACGCCGTGCGGCCGAATACCAAACTGTTCTTCGGCGAGGTGGTCTCCAACCCCCGCCAGGACGTGCTGGACATCGAGGGTATCGCGGACGTGGCCCACCAGGCCGGCGTCCCGCTGATCGTGGACAACACGCTTTCCACGCCGTACCTGATCCGTCCGATCGAATGGGGTGCCGACATTGTGGTCCACTCGGCCACCAAGTACCTCGGCGGTCACGGTGCGGCGATCGCTGGCGTGATCGTCGACTCCGGCAACTTCGACTTCGGCAAGGACCCGGACCGCTATCCGGGCTTCAACACCCCGGATCCCACTTACAACGGCCTCGTCTACGCCCGGGACCTGGGGGCGGACGGGGCACTGGGCGCGAACCTGTCCTATATCCTCAAGGCCCGCGTCCAGCTGCTGCGCGATCTCGGCTCCGCCGTCTCGCCGTTCAACGCCTTCCTGATCGCCCAGGGCATCGAAACCCTGAGCCTGCGCGTGGAGCGGCATGTCGCCAACGCCACCCGCGTGGCCGAATGGCTGGAGGCCAGGGACGACGTCGAATCCGTCGCCTACGCCGGGCTGCCGTCCAGCCCCTGGTTCGAGCGCGGCCGCAAGTACGGGCCGAAGGGAACCGGCGCCGTCGTYGCCTTCAACCTCGCCGGGGGAGCGGAGGCCGGCAAGCGGTTCGTCGATGCCCTGGAACTGCACTCCCACGTGGCGAACATCGGTGACGTGCGTTCCCTGGTCATCCACCCGGCGTCGACCACCCACAGCCAGCTCTCGCCGGAGCAGCAGGCGGTGGCCGGCGTCAATCCCGGGCTGGTCCGGCTCTCGGTGGGCCTCGAGCACATCGACGACATCCTCGCCGACCTCGACGCCGGTTTCCGGGCCGCGAAGGACGCCTGAGGGGCGGCGGCGCCGGGGTCTGGCTGTCACACAGCCGTCACAATCTTCGCGCTGGCGCCGCCGGCTTTCGTAGAATCAAGGCAGGTCATGAGTGCCAGTGACAGCCCCGGCTTGCTGGCCGGCAACYCTCCTTCTGCGGCGGGGTGCCCCGGGTGAAGACCTGGCCTGCCGGTCAGCTGACGGCGGGCAAGCGCGAAGTTAGGTCCTCACATGACGATTGCCGTCACCCGCACGAGTGTACCCGAAAACCAATCCTCCGCCAGCGCTGTACCGGCCGGCGCTGACCCGGATGGCACTGTCCCGGATGGCACTGTGCAGCTCGTGCAGGTGGGGTCGCTGGTCCTTGAATCCGGGGCCACCCTTCCCGACGTCACCCTCGCCTACGAATCGTGGGGGACGCTCAATGCGGACGCATCCAATGCGGTGCTGATCCAGCACGCCCTCACCGGCGACACCCATGTCACCCGCGGCGCCGGGGCCGAACCGGGGTGGTGGGAGCAGCTGGCCGGCCCCGGGGCGCCGGTGGACACGGACAAGTACTTCGTCGTCTCCATCAACATCCTCGGCGGCTGCTACGGCTCCACCGGGCCCTCCACCGCCGCGCCGGACGGGCGGCCCTGGGGCTCGCGGTTTCCGCTGGTCACCCTCCGGGACAGCACAGCGGCCGAGGCCCGGCTCGCCGACGCTCTCGGGATCGACAGCTGGTACGCCGTGCTGGGCGGTTCGCTCGGCGGTGCCAGGGCACTCGAATGGGCGGTCAGCTACCCGGAACGGGTGCGTCGGTGCGCCGTGATTTCCGTCGGTGCCAGCAGCACCGCCGAGCAGATCGCTTTCGCTCAGGCCCAGACCCTGGCCATCCGGCAGGACCCCAACTTCAAGGGCGGGGACTACTACGGCGGTCCGGAGCCCGACGCCGGCCTGGCGCTGGCCCGGCGGATCGCGCACATCACCTACCGCTCCGCGGCCGAGCTCGACGGGCGCTTCGGGCGGAACGCCCAGGCCGCCGAGGCCCCGCTCGGCGCAGGGTCGCTGGCTGGCCGCGGCCGCTACCAGGTTGAGAGCTACCTGGACCACCAGGGCAACAAGCTGGTGCGCCGCTTCGACGCCAACAGCTATATCGCCATCACGGAGGCGCTGATGAGCCACGACGTCACCCGCGGCCGGGGAAGCCTGGAGCAGGCCGTTTCCCGCGCCACGGCAGCCTTCTTCGTGGCCGCCGTGGACTCGGACCGGCTGTACTTCCCGGCCCAGTCCCGGGAACTCGCCGAGGCCCTGCCGGGGGACGTGCCGCTGCATGTCATCGAGGCCCCGATCGGCCACGACGGCTTCCTGACCGAGATCGGCCAGCTCGGGGACCGGCTCCGGAGCGACTTCTTCGCGTAGCCCACCCTTCAGCGTGTGCATTTTTGCAGACGCCCTCTGCGCGATTAGTTGTTGAGCCTGCCGCGTTCCGGGACCATACTCGTGGAGAATGACGCCGTGTGTCCCAACTCACACACGCGTTGTCAACTTAATGGTCCACAGGGTGTCGAAGATGACGCCGAAGGAGTTCGCATGAGTACGGAAAACGCCGCCGCACGGCGCGCAGAGGAACCGGACGTCAAGACGTCCGGGCTAAAGAAGGTCGTCACCGCCTCAATGGCAGGGACGGTGGTGGAGTGGTATGAGTTCTTCCTCTACGCCTCCGCCGCCACCCTGGTGTTCGGCAAGATGTTCTTCCCCAACTCCGGGTCGGATCTGGACGGCATTCTCGCCGCSTTCCTGACCTACGCSGTSGGMTTCGTSGCCCGCCCSATCGGYGGCATCGTCTTYGGCCACTTCGGYGACAAGTTCGGCCGCAAGCAGCTGCTSCAGSTSAGCATCSTCCTGGTSGGCGTYTCSACCTTCCTSATGGGCTGCCTGCCCAGCTTCGCGCAGATCGGCTACTGGGCACCGGCCCTCCTGGTCTTCCTGCGCTTCGCCCAGGGCTTCGCCGTCGGCGGCGAATGGGGCGGCGCCGTCCTCCTCGTGGCCGAGCACAGCCCGAGCAAGTCCCGCGGCTTCTGGGCCAGCTGGCCGCAGTCGGCCGTTCCCATGGGCAACCTGCTGGCCACCGCCGTGCTGTTCATCCTGTCCTCCACGCTCTCCTCCGCCGACTTCCTGGGCTGGGGCTGGCGCGTCGCCTTCTGGCTCTCCGCCGTGATCGTCGTCATCGGCTACTACATCCGCACCAAGGTCCAGGACGCCCCGATCTTCGTCGAGGCACGCAAGGAAGTCCTCGCGGAAAACAAGGGCTACGGCGTCGCCGAAGTCTTCCGCCGCTACCCCCGCGGCGTGTTCACCGCCATGGGCCTGCGCTTCGCGGAAAACATTCTCTACTACCTGGTGGTCACCTTCTCCATCACGTACCTGAAGACCGTGGTCCACGCCGACACGGCACGGATCCTGCTGCTGCTGCTGGTGGCGCACGCCATCCACTTCGCCGTGGTTCCTGTGGTGGGCCGGCTCTCCGACCGCTTCGGCCGCAAGCCGGTCTACATGGCCGGCGCCGTCCTGGGCGCGACCTGGGGCTTCTTCTCCTTCCCGATGATGGACACCGGCAATGACTTCATGATCCTCGCCGCCGTCATCATCGGCCTGCTCTTCCACGCCCTGATGTACGCCGGGCAGCCCGCCATCATGGCCGAGATGTTCCCGACGCGCATGCGCTACTCCGGCGTCTCGCTCGGCTACCAGGTGACCTCGATCGTGGCCGGTTCGCTGGCTCCGATCATCGCCGTCGCACTCCTGAGCCAGTACAAGTCCTCCGTCCCGGTGGCCATCTACCTGCTCATCGCCTGCGCCGTCACCGCCGTCGCGGTCTTCTTCCTGAAGGAAACCCGCGGCATCTCCCTGCACGACGTCGACGCCGCTGACGCCCAGGGCACGGCCGACCTGCTCGCTGCAGGCAAGCGGTAGCCGGAAAGCTACTGACCGCACTAACAAAAAGACAGCAGCCCCCGACCCCGCAGCGCGGGCATCGGGGGCTGCCGTCGTGTTGCCCTTAGGACCTGGCGGTTGCAAGCTTCGAGCGGACCCGTACCAGGGGTGCTTTCGGATCCTGCGGCTGGGGGATAGCGGCCAGGGCAAACTGGTCGATGACCCCGGGCCGGAAAACGAGGCACTCCGTGGAACCGCCGAACTGGAAGTACCCGAGCTCGTCGCCCTTCTCCACATGGTGGCCCGGGACGATCTCCGGATCGATGACGCAGGACGAGACCTCAATCATGCCCACGGGAATCACCGCCATGAGCCCAATAACGGGGTCGTCCGCCTGGATCAGGATGATCGCCCGGGCTGCGACGTGGGCCAGGTAGGACTGCGAAACGGTCGGGTCGACGGCGTCCGCCCCCTCGGATTCCGCTTCGGAGAAGTACGTGCCGTCCTTGAGGTACGCCCGCACAATCGTTCCAGCGACGGGGGAGTGCCAGCGGTGATAGTTCAGCGCGCTAAGGAACGCCTGGTACACCGTCCCGCCGACAAACTGGTCCACAGATTCGTCCCGGGCGAGCAGGTCATCGAGTGAGTAGGGCTGGTTCTTAACCCAGAACCGGCTCTGGCGCTGGACATCGGAGCTGATCTTGTAGGGCGTCGACTCGCATGCGCTGACAATCACCTTGTCGTCCTCCGGTGCCGCGACCGGCCGGGAGGTTGCAGTGAGACGGCGCGCAAAGAAGTCGTTCCACGACGTGAAGCCCCAGTGCTCGGCGAGGGCGTCGTGCTGGTAGTCGTCCATACCGACAACCTGCCGTGCCTTCTCCGACATCCACCCGGACGGTGAGGTATTCAACACGTACAGCGAGTCCTCGCTGGTCAGGAACTCACACCAGGCGTCCAGGACTTTGCGGAACATGGCCACGATCCGGGGATCGCGGTGGGCCGCGAATCCGGCCTCGGTTCCCATGGTCCAGTCCAGGATTGCGGTCAACGGAGTGGTGACCATCCCGCCTTCGCTGAACTCGGGAGCCATCGTCAGGACCTCATTGATCAGCCGGAGCATCTGGTCAACGCTCGTGAGGTGCCGTTTCCTGTAGGGCTTGGACTTTGGAACCTGCTCGATCATCTCGGTCATGTAGAGACGGACAACCGGATCGCTGGCTATGAGCTCTTGGAACTCGACGATTACGGGGTGCAGGGGAATATCGTCCCCCCTCGCCTCCACTCTTTCCCGGTGGCCCGCGATCCAGTCCTCGAGTTCGTCCTGATGCTCGGGCAACCAGCCGCCCGGCCGCCGGACACTGTTGGAAGAAGAGTTGATAGTCATAGGGGCGAGCCTACTCGGGCCGGCTGGTGATTCGGATGACTCGTGCCTGATGGACGGCGGCCAGGGCAACGCCGCTGGCGGCGAGCCTGAGGGCATTGACCCTGTACCAGCGCCGCAGCAGGGGTTTGCGGCGCATTTCGCTGAGCGGACGCGGGCTGAAGAACAGTTTCGGATTGACGGACCGGAGCAGGTACACGGTGGCCGCAGCGCCCGTGTTTGAACTCCGCGAGCCCGAGGAGTCGATCAGCGAGCACACCGTGGGGCTGTGCGGAATTTTGTCCCATGTCCACAATCTAGCGCTCTCCGGCCCTGTCGGGCAGTCGGAACAGAGCTCCGATGGCCCGGAGCCGGGCCGGTATTGCCACCACCCGCTCTTTGTTCTATAACGTGTATAACAAGGCGGGAGGTGGCGTGCATGATCCTCAACGTGGACCTGTCCGGCGACGTGCCGATCTACCAGCAGTTGCGGAACCAGATCGTGGAAGCGATCGCCGATGGAGTGTTGACCGAGGGCAGTTCGTTGCCGGCCACCCGGACGCTCGCCGCGGATTTCGGGATCAACTTTCACACTGTGAACAAGGCCTACGACCTCCTGCGCCAGGAGGGTTTGATCCGCCTGAACCGCAAGACGGGCGCCGTGGTGACAACGGCGGTTGCGGCCCCACMCTTCCCCGCAGAGTGGACGGCGAGGGCCCGCACCCTTTTGGCCGAGGCCGTAGCGAGAGGTTTACCGGCCGACGAGGTCCTCCAGGCCTGCCGGTCCGTGCTCGGGTCATTTGCAACACCGCGAGAGGACAAGCCATGAGTGCCGCCATAATTCTGAGCCTAGTGTTGCTTGGGCTGGTGCTCCTCCTGGCCCTGGTGCTGCCCTCGGTTACGAGCCCGATCGTGCCGTTCGGGGTGCGTGTGCCGGCCCAACATTCGGGGGATCGGATAGTAACCCGGCAGGCCCGCCTTTACCGGTGGCGGGTACTCATCAGCGGGCTGGTCGTCGCCGGAGCCGGCGTCGGCATCTATACCGCGAGCGGTGACGCGTTACTGCTGCCCTTGTCTGTGCTGGTGCTCGTCGGGGCCTGGTACGGGTGCTTCTTCCTGGCCAACCAGCAGATCCGGGCCGCGAAGGCTGCCGGCGGCTGGTACCAGGGCCTGCATCAAGGCATCGCGGTGGACACCGGGTTGCTGACCGATCCGCCCCGGTTCCCCTGGCTCTGGCTGGCCCCCGCGGCGATCATCACCGTCGCTACGGTGGTCATCGGGGTGGCCAGCTATCCGTCGATGCCGGAGGTGCTCGCGGTGCACTACGGCCCCAACGGTGCGCCCAACCGGGTGGTGGTCAAGTCGGTCGGCGCAGCGTTCTCCCTCGTGTTTGTGCAGGCCGGCCTGACTGCGCTGCTCGGGGGAATGGCGGCGGCCATCGTGCACAGCCGGCCGGACCTCGATCCGGCGCAGCCTCAAGGCTCCGCGCGCTGGTCCCGGCGTTACATGTCGCTGGGCGCCAAGTCGCTGCTCGGGCTGGTGGCGATGATCGACCTCGCGCTGCTGGGATCATCGCTGCTGATGTGGACCGGGACCGTCACACCCTGGGCGCCGCTGGTGGTGGCCGTGCCGATCCTGGCCGCCGTTGCCGCCACCATCGTGGTGTTGGCCAGGAATAACCGGGAGCGGGGCGGAGGCGGGGAAAGCACCGGCCTGACCCACGTCGACGACGACCGGTACTGGCGCGGTGGATTGTTCTACATCAACCGTGACGACCAGAAACTGCTGGTCCCGCGCCGGTTCGGCCTGGGATGGACCCTGAACTTTGGCAATCCCCGGGCGGCGATGCTGCTGGCCGGGGTTGTGGGGCTGATCAGCCTGGTGGTCGTCCTGCGTCTCGGCAGCTGACAGCCGCGGACTTCCATCGACCCTGTTTCAACCCGTCAGTACGTCCTGGCGCTCCGCGATCTCGGCCCGGACGGCTGCCAGCACCGCCTGGACCGCCGCGGAGCGCAGCGACTCGGCCCGCGCCACCGCCCAGATTGGCAGCTGCCGCTGGAAGTCGTCGGGCAGGACCGGCACGAACCCGGGTTTGCCCACGACGAGGAAATTGGGCAGCAGCCCAATCCCGGCAGCACGCCGCACGGCCTCTATCTGGGCGAAGATGCTGGTGGCCTGGAAGCTCGAGCGTGGCATCGGCAGCTGCGTGGACCGGTGGCCCAGCTCGGCGACCTGCAAGGCGGACTCGACATAGGAGACGAAGCCGTGCTGCCGGACGTCGTCAAGGGTCGCCGGCAGCCCGTGCTCATGCTCGTACTGCGGGCTCGCGTAGAGCCGGAGGAAATAGTTGCCCAGGAAAATTGTCTGAGCGTTGCTGACGTCCAGGTTGCCCACCACCACTTCCAGGTCCACCCCGGACCGGTTCTGGCTGACTTTCCGGGTGGCGCTGAGCATCTCCACGTTCAGTAGCGGATGCTCTTGCTGCAGCCGGACCAGGGCGGGGGTGACGAACTCGGCGCCGAAGCCGTCCGGCGTGCTGATCCTGACCAGGCCGGACAGCGTGTCCCCGGTCCGGGCAATCCGGCCAGACAGCGCCCCGAGCGTCCCCTCGATGGCTTCGGCCGCAGCCACCGCCTGCGACCCCAGTTCTGTCAGCTCCCAGCCGTGCGGGCTGCGCTCCAGGGTCCGGCCGCCCAGTTGTTTGTCCAGGGCGAGGATCCTGCGGGAAATGGTGGTGTGTGTGGTGCCAAGGGTCTCCGCCACGGCATTGAACCGGCCCAGCCGGGCCACAGTCAGCAGGATCAACAGGTCATCCGGGCTCGGGAGCCGCTTCAAGTCCACCTGGCGCCTTTCGTCGATGTGCATCAATGCACATGCCATCTTCACTTTTTCCCCTTGTTTGCACTGTAGCAGGGTGTGATGGTTGACACAGAACGTCCACCGTTACGGCGGACGCGGTGCCGCACCTGCACGCGGCCCACCACACGACGCATGAAACGACGCATCAAAAGCAAAGGAGCTTATGCCATGGCAGTTGTCGCCTGGATCGGACTGGGAAACATGGGCGGGTTCATGTCGGTGAACCTCGCAAAGGCCGGAAACGAGGTCCGCGGTTTCGACCTGAATCCCGAGGCCGTGGCAGCCGCCGAGGCCGGGGGAGTCAAGGCCGCCGGCAGCATCGCCGAGGCGGTGCAGGGCGCCGACGTCGTCTTCACCATGCTGCCCAAGGGCGAGCACGCCCGGGCCGTGTACCTGGGCGAGGACGGAGTGCTCGCCCACGCGGACACCCGGACCCTGCTGGTGGACTCCTCGACGATCGATATCGCGTCCGCCCAGGCCCTGCACGACGCCGCCGCAGCAGCCGGCTTCCGCTTCGTCGACGCCCCCGTCTCCGGCGGCATGAGCGGGGCGAAGGCCGCCACCCTGACCTTTATGATCGGCGGCGAGGCCGGCGCCGTCGCCGACGCCACCGAATACATCCGGCCGATGGCCGCCAACATCATCCCCACCGGCGGAGCCACCACCGGCCAGGCCGCCAAGATCTGCAACAACCTGATGCTGTTCATCAACCTCGCCTCCACGGCCGAGGGTGCTGTGCTCGCGGACCGGCTGGGCCTGGACAAACAGGTCTTCTGGGACATCGCCTCGGTCTCCTCGGGCGACAGCTGGGCGCTGCGCACCTGGTACCCGGTAGCCGGCGTCGTGCCCACGGCGGCCTCCAACAACGACTTCGCCCCGACGTTCACGGCTGAGCTTGCCAACAAGGACATCGGATTGGCCATCAGCGCAGCCAAGGACACCGGTACCCCGCTGGAAATCGGCGAACACGTCCAGCAGCTCTTCCAGCGGCTCATCGACTCCGGCCAGTCCGGCACGGACTGCTCCGCCATCGTCAAGCTCGTCGACGGCTCGTTCGAGTCCGCCAAGTAGCCCCAAGAACCTCCAGAAAGAGATCCCCATGGAACGCATTCCACACTTCATCGACGGCAACCTCGTCTCCGACGCCGATCGCTTCGGCCCCGTGTTCAATCCGGCCACCGGCGAGCAGGAAAAGGAAGTGGCCCTGGCCTCGGCGGCACGCGTCGAAGAGGCCATCGCCGCCGCCCGCGCCGCCCTGCCCGGCTGGCGCGCCACAAGCCTGGCCAAGCGCACCACCATTTTCTTCAAAGTCCGTGAGCTGCTGATGCAGCGCCGGCCGGAGCTGGCGGCGCTGCTGACCAGCGAGCACGGCAAGGTCCTCTCCGACGCCGAGGGGGAGATCACCCGCGGCCTGGAGAACATCGAGTTCGCCACCGGCCTGTCCCACATGCTCAAGGGCGAACGTTCCGAGCAGGTCTCCAGCGGGGTGGACGTCCACTCCGTCCGCCAGCCCGTCGGCGTCGTCGCCTGCATCACGCCGTTCAACTTCCCGGCCATGGTGCCGCTGTGGATGATCGGCAGCGCACTGGCCTGCGGGAACACCGTACTGCTTAAGCCGAGCGAAAAGGATCCGTCCTCGGCGATCTTCATCGCCCAGGTCTTCGCCGAGGCCGGGCTGCCGGCCGGTGTGCTCAACGTGGTGCACGGGGACAAAGAAGCAGTGGATGTGCTCCTGGAACACCCGGACGTGAAGGCCGTCAGCTTTGTTGGTTCAACACCGATCGCCCAGTCGATCTACAAGCGCGCCGCCGACCACGGCAAGCGGGTCCAGGCCCTCGGCGGGGCTAAGAACCACATGGTGGTGCTTCCCGACGCGGACCTGGACATGACCGCCGACGCCGCCGTCTCCGCCGCGTACGGATCGGCCGGGGAACGCTGCATGGCCGTCAGCGTCCTGGTTGCCGTCGGGAACATCGCGGACGATCTCGTGGAGGCGATCAAGACCCGGATGGCCACGCTGAAGATCGGTCCGGGCACGGACCCCGCCTCGCAGATGGGTCCGCTCATCACGGCCGAGCACCGCGACAAGGTGGCCTCCTACGTGGCCGGCGCCGCCGACGAGGGTGCCTCCGTGGTGGTGGACGGCCGCGCCCAGGAGTTCGACTCCCACGGGTTCTTCATCGGCGTCAGCCTGATCGACCACGTCAAGCCCGGCATGAAGGTCTACGACGACGAGATCTTCGGTCCCGTGCTCTCGGTGGTCCGCGTCGAGACGTACGCCGACGCCGTCAAGCTGGTCAACGACAACGAATTCGGCAACGGCGTGGCGATATTCACGCGCGACGGCGGTGCCGCCCGGCAGTTCGAGTTCGACGTCGAGGCCGGCATGGTGGGCGTCAATGTGCCGATCCCGGTCCCGGTGGGCACCTTCTCCTTCGGCGGCTGGAAGAGCTCGCTGTTCGGCGACACCCACATGTACGGCCCGGAGAGCATCCGGTTCTACACCCGCGGCAAGGTGGTCACCACCCGGTGGCCGGATCCCTCGACCTCCGTGATCGACCTCGGCTTCCCGCAGGTCGACTAGGCAGGTCAGCCCTTCAYGATCTCCGCGCGCTGGGCCATGTAGTCCTCCATYGCGAGCTCGCCGTTGCTGTACTTCTGGTCCAGCTCGGCGAGCTTGCGGGCGCGGAAACCCTGCTGCCCGGACGGCACCTCGGGTACCGGGGGAGCCTCCGGCGCGGCCGGGCGCTGGTGCTGTTCCGGTGCAGGGGGCTGCCACTGCTGGGCCGGAGGCTGCCACTGCGGCGGCGCAGGCTGCGGCGGGTTATTCAGGTACTCCGGGCTGTCCTCGTACGGGACGGGGTACTGCTGGTTCGCGGGCGGCTGGTTCGACGGCGGCTGCGGGGCGCCGAGCTGGCCGAATCCGCCGTAGTAGTCGCGCTGGGTGAAACCGTCCCGGGGCTGGTTGCTCTGCTGGCCGGGTTGACTTCCCGGGAAGCCGCCAAAAGGCTGGCCCGGGAGCCCGCCCGGTGCGCTGCCGTTCTGCCCGCGCCCGGACGCCCGGTACCGGCGCAGCGCGAACATGATGACCGTCGCCAGGATGGCGATCCAGATGAGGGTGAACACGGCACCGTTCCTTTCAGGGGTGGTCCTTCAGCTTAACGCGCAGAGGGTGCCGCCGGTGCCCTCGGGACCGGCGGCACCCTGGCATCCGGCCGGATCAGGACCGGAGGGCCTCCTCGGCGCCGGGAGGCCCCTCGCCCGAACCGAGCGGAACTCCCGGGCCGAAGACGGGCCCGGCCAGCGGCCGTTTGGCCGTGATGCCGTCCCCGGACGAGCGGTGCCGGAGCCGGCGGACCACCCATGGTACAAAGTGCTCGCGAGCCCAGATGAGGTCACCGGCCCGGGCCTCCCGCCAGGTGCGCGGGGGCAGCGGCTTGGGGGAGAGCGGCTCCAGGG
>NZ_JBFTNO010000029.1:0-23201 GCF_056397525.1 Arthrobacter sp. 05L45_2
GAGTAGTAGAAGATCACGTTGATGCCCACGAACTGCTGCAGCACCGACAGGATGATGCCGATCCAGACCACGGGCTGCAGGCCCAGGGCCTTGCCGCGCAGCGAGCCCTTCTGGCCCGCGACCTTGTCCTCTTCGATGGCTTTTTTGATGTCCCGCAGGTGCCGGTCGGTGTCATCGTCCGGGGCGATGGACTGGAACACCTTCAGGGCTTCCTCATCCTTGCCCTTGAACACGAGGTAGCGCGGCGACTCGGGCAGGGTGAAGGCGATCCAGCCGTAGACCACCGCGGGGACGGCCCCGGCGATGAACATCCAGCGCCAGGCTTCGATGCCGAGCCACAGGGTCTGGTCCGCGCCGCCGGCGACGTTGGCGAAGACCGCGTCCGAGAGCAGGGCGGCGAAGATGCCGGTGGTGATGGCGAGCTGCTGCAGCGACGCCAGGCGGCCGCGGACGTGCCGCGGCGAGATCTCGGAGATGTAGGCGGGGGCGATCACGGAGGCCAGGCCGATGCCCAGGCCGCCGATCAGACGCCAGAAGATCAGGTCCCAGACGCCGAACGCGAAGCCGGTGCCGAACGCGCTGACCAGGAACAGGAGCGCGCCGATCTTCATCGCGGGGATGCGGCCGTACCGGTCAGCGACCTTGCCGGCGAGGTAGGCGCCGGCGGCGCAGCCCAGCAGGGCCACGGCGACAGCAAAGCCGGTCACGGCCTCGCTGAGCGCGAATTCTTCCTTGATGGCGTCGACTGCGCCGTTGACGACCGATGAGTCGAAACCGAAGAGGAAGCCGCCAACGGCGCCTGCCACGGCCAGCCAAATGACCCGCTTGGGGATCTTGGCGGCGGTCTGGTCTTGGGTGGTGGTCATGAGGCTCCCTTGGCAATTCTCGGTAGACGGCTCACGCCGCAACTACCCAGTCTTGCACTGGCGCCGCCGCGATGCATGTCACATGCTTGCCAAGTGATGTGAAACATACGGTTCGCGGCGGCGCCGGCGGGGCCCTCTGTGCCTAGTGGGCCGGGACGGATTCCGACGCCGCGGCCTTGGGGTCCGTCAGCTTCTTGTTCGGCAAAGCGAAGCTGATCAGGAACGCGACGCCGGTCAGGACGGCGGCGGTGAGCATCACGGCGTCGATCGACTGGGCGAATCCTTCGGTGATGGGCCGGGTCAGGGCGGCGTTCGCCGTGTGCAGCCAGCTCGTGTCGTTGAGGGAGTCGTTGCTGGCGCCGTTCTTGAAGAACTCGTAGAGCTTGGCGTTGGCCGGGTCGGCGGCCACGGCCGGATCCTTGAGGACCTTGAGGTAGTCCGCGTTTTTCACGGCGTCCTTCATCCCCGTGGCGATCTTGTCGGCGGCGAGGCTGAACAGCATCGAGATGAACACCGCGGTGCCCACGGCGCCGCCCATGGACCGGAAGAACGCGGCGGAGGACGTACCCACGCCCATATCCTTCGCGGGAACGGAGACCTGCATGGCCAGGGTGAGCGGCTGCATGCAGAAGCCCAGGCCCAGGCCGAAGAACACGGCGATGGCGCCGGGAACCCAGAGCGGGGTGTCAACGCCCAGCGAGAATCCCATAACGACGGCGGCCGCGGTCAGGACCGCGGTGCCCAGGATCGGGAAGATGCGGTACGTCCCGGACGCGGAGATGGTCCGCCCTGCGGTGATGGACCCGGTCAGGATGCCCACGGTGAAGGTGATCATCATCAGGCCGGCCTCGGTGGGGGTGAGGCCCTTGACCAGCTGCAGGTACATCGGCAGCATCGCGATGGCACCGAACATACCAACGCCGATGATGAAGTTCAGCAGCGAAGAGAGCCCGAAGGTGATGTTCTGGAACAGCCGGAGCGGAATCAGGGCGTAGTCGCCTGCGCGCTTCTCGGCCAGCAGGAACGCGATGATGCCGAGGACGCCGAGGCCGTAGCAGAGGAAGGCTCCGGTGGAGCTCCAGCCCCACGTGCGGCCCTGTTCGGCGACGAGCAGCAGCGGCACGATCGCCAGGGTGATGGCCGCCGCGCCCCAGTAGTCGATCTTTTGCTTCAGGTGCTTGGCAGGCAGGTGCAGGTACAGGAAGACCACAGCGAGGGCAGCCAGGCCGATCGGGATGTTGATGAAGAAGACCCAGCGCCAGCCGTCAAAGCCGAGGATCGTCGCGGAACCGGCGAAGGCGCCGCCGATCACCGGACCCAGCACGGAGGAGATGCCGAAGACGGACATGAAGTAGCCCTGGAACTTGGCGCGGTCCTTGAGTGCCACGATGTCCCCGATGATGGTCAGCGCGAGGGCCAGCAGGCCGCCGGCGCCCATGCCCTGGATGCCGCGGGCCACCGCGAGCTCGGTCATGGAGTGGACCGAGCCTGCATACAGCGAGCCGGCCAGGAAGATCAGGATCGCCGCGAGGTACAGCGGGCGGCGGCCGAAGATGTCGCTGAGCTTGCCGTAGAGGGGTGTGCTGACCGTGGAGGTGATCAGGTACGCCGTCGTCGCCCAGGCCTGCAGCGAAAGGCCGTCGAGGTCATTCGCGATGGTGTAAATGGAGGTCGAGACGATGGTCTGGTCCAGCGACGAGAGGAACATGCCGAGCATCAGGCCCACCATGACCGTGATGGTCTGGCGGTGCGTCAGGACCTCGCCGGGCAGGCGGGTGGATGTGGTTTTGGACATAACTGCTCCAAGGGGAAGAAAGTGGGGTTAAGCAGGAAGGTTGCTTTCAGTAACTATCTTACTGTGTGCTTTGTTCCCGCCCGCCCACTTTTCCGGCGGCCCGGGCCGCGGCTTAGCGTTCCAGCAGGATYCCGTCCGGGTCGCACCAGATCCGCTGTCCCGGCCGGATGGCCACGCCGTCGATCTCCAGCTCCACGTCGGTTTCCCCGGCGCCCGCCTTGGCGCTCTTGCGCGGGTTGCTGCCCAGGGCCTTGACGCCCAGCTCCAGCCCGGCCACGGCCACCCGGTCCCGGATGGCGCCGTTGATAACGACGCCGGCCCAGCCGTTCCGGACGGCGCTCGCCGCGATCAGGTCCCCCATCAGCGCGGTCCGCAGCGAGCCGCCGCCGTCGACCACCAGCACCGCTCCGTGTCCCGGCGTGGCCAGGGTTTCCTTGACCAGGGCGTTGTCTTCGAAGCAGCGGATGGTCCGGACCGGGCCGCTGAAGTGCGTGCGGCCGCCGAGTGACTGGAACTGCAGGGCGATCGAGTCCAGCTCCCCGCCGCGCTCGTCGTAGAGGTCGGCGGTGTTGACAGGGTTCGTGGGGGCATCCGGCACGGGTTCTCCTTGGAGGGGTTCAACGGCGGTCATGGGTGATGCCCACGATAGTCTGGGYCCACACTGATCATCAGTCATCCGTTCCGGGGGAACCACATGAGCCTGTCCAACACCGACGCACCGGCGCTCGCCGAACCCCGGCAGCGCGTCCGGCCGGTCTGGACCGCCGGGGTGGTCCTGGTCAACGTGGGCATCAACGCCGCGTTTTTCGGTCCGCTGCAGGTGCTGCTCGGCCAACAGGCAGCCGCCTTCAACGAGGGCGAAAAGGAAGCCATCCTGGCCCTGGTCACCGGGGCCGGGGCAGCCGTGTCCCTGGTTGCCAACCCGTTGTTCGGGGCACTGAGCGACCGGACCACCGCACGGCGGGGCCGGCGGGTGCCGTGGGTCCTCTTCGGCGCGATCCTCGGGGCGGCCGCGCTGGTAGCGCTGGCCGGCGCCCCGGACGTCGCCATGATGACACTGCTCTGGTGCCTCGTCCAGGCCGGCTGCAACGCCGCCTATGCCGCCGTCACCGCCGCCATCCCGGACCGGGTGCCGGTTCCCCAGCGCGGCACCGTCGGAGGGCTGGCCGCCATGGGCCAGACCGTGGGCATCCTCCTCGGCGCCGTCATCGCGGCCGTCGTTTCGGGCAACTTCGCGCTCGGGTACGTGTTCTCCGCAGTGGCGCTGCTGGCCGGCGTCGTCCTGTATTTCTTCAAGAACGACGACGTCGCGTTGCCGGCGGAGGGCAGGTCCGCCTTCCGGCTGGGCGCATTTCTCCGCAGCTTCTGGATCTCCCCGGCCCGCCACCCGGATTTCGCGTGGGCCTGGCTGACCCGGCTGCTGGTGAACATCGGCAACCACATGGTGACGCTGTACCTGCTCTTCTTCCTCACCGATGCAGTGCGCCTGACGCAGACACAGGGCATCGGGGCGGAGCTCGGCGTGTTGATCCTGACCGGCCTTTACGCGGTGATGGTCATCATTACGAGCGTGGTCGGCGGCCGGATCAGCGACCGGATGGGCCGGCGCAAACCCCTGGTGATCCTCTCCTCCGTCGTCATCGCCGCGGCCGCCCTGATCCTGGCGTTCGCCCCCACCTGGACCGGGGCGCTGATCGGCGCCTCGGTGCTGGGTATCGGCTTCGGTTCCTACCTGGCCGTGGACTTCGCCCTCATCACCCAGGTGCTGCCGACGGCGCTTAGCCGGGGCAAGGATCTGGGTGTTATCAACATCGCTAATTCGCTGCCCCAGGTGCTCGCCCCGCTGATCGCCTATCCCTTTGTGGCCCTCTGGGGCGGCTACGTATCGCTGTATGTGGCGGCCGCGGTCATCGGTCTGCTGGGCGCCGTTTTTGTGGTCAAAATCAAGGGTGTGGACTAGCGTCCAGCCGGACTGTATGACTGGCGGAAGGCCCTGTCCCGTGCCGTATAGTGGACGGGATTGCCGCGGCAGCGCTGTGGACTGACCCTCCCGGCTGCCGAGAAAAACGACCCCCGGAACGCTGCYGATGCCTGAATTCCCTTCGGATCTTCCGCCAATGGCCCCGCCGCCCACGCTGCCCCGGCAGCGCCGGCGTTATGCCCGGATTCTCGACGTCGCCGCCGGCTTCGCCCGGAAGGGCCTGGACTCCGTGGTCCTGTCCGAAGTGGCCGCCGGAGCGGACGTGCCGCTGGGCACCCTGTACCGCTACTTCCCTTCCTCGACTCAGCTGATGCTGGCGCTCTACCGCAAGCAACTTGGCGAACTGCACCAGGGCGAATGGCCGGCAGGCACCAAGGCGCCCGCGCACGCCCTGGCGGGAGCGGCGATGGAGATCTTCCACATGCGCCTGATGCAGCCCGCCGTCGAGCAATGCCTGAACCGCACGGTGTACGCCAAGGACACAGACACCACCCGGCTGCTCCGGGACATCGACGCCACCGCGGAGAAGGCTGTGACCGCCGTCAGTGGCGATCCGGCCGTCTCGCGGGTCCTGCTCCTGACCGTCACGGGCCTGGTGCAGGCCGTCCGGTGCCGCCGCCTGTCACTGTTCGAGGCGGAGGAAGATCTGAAGAAGGCCTGCTCGCTGCTGGCCCGCGGCGGCGGGAACGGGTCTCCGGTCTAGACCAGTTACCGCTATGTGTCCGGCCGAATCTTCGGCGGGCAACCGGGCTGCTTACCATGGCAGGACCGGAGCGGCGCCAGCGCCAGCACTTCCGGAAACTCCATACCGCAGGCCCGCCACCCCGGGGCCGCCCCGGAGTTTTCCCAGACCATCCGGGGCACCGCGGTGCCCCAGCAGCCAAAGTGCCGTACGCCCACGGTGAGCCCCAGGAGACAACGACGTGTCCACTGAAACGATCAATCCCTCTGCCCGCACCTCCTCCGCAGGGGCTGAAGACGCCCCCCTCGCCGCACTCGGCGACGAGGAAATCTTCGCCTCCCACCAGGGCGGCAAACTCTCGATCACCAGCACCGTCCCGCTGGCCAGCAAACGCGATTTGTCCATTGCCTACACCCCCGGGGTCGCACAGGTCAGCCGCGCGATCGCGGCCGAACCGGGCCTCGCCCGGACCCTCACGTGGGCCGAGCGCCTCGTAGTGGTGGTCAGCGACGGAACGGCCGTCCTGGGCCTGGGCAACATCGGCCCCAGCGCGTCCCTGCCCGTGATGGAAGGCAAGTCGGCGCTCTTCAAAGCCTTCGGCGACCTCGACTCCATCCCGCTGGTCCTGAACACCACCGACGTGGACGAAATCGTCGAAACGCTGGTCCGCCTGCGCCCCAGCTTCGGCGCGGTCAACCTCGAGGACGTGTCGGCACCGCGCTGCTTCGAGCTCGAGGAAAAGCTGATCGAAGCCCTCGACTGCCCCGTGATGCACGATGACCAGCACGGCACCGCCGTCGTGGTCCTGGCAGCCCTGACCGGCGCCGCCAAGGTGACCGAGCGCGAACTCGGGAGCCTCCGCGTGGTGGTCTCCGGGGCAGGCGCCGCGGGCATCGCCGTCGCCGAGATCCTGCTGGCCGCCGGAATCGACGACGTCGTCCTGCTTGACTCCCGCGGCGTGATCCACAAGGACCGCACCGACATCGCCGCAGATCCGAACAGCAAGAAGGCCGAACTCGCGGCCCGCAGCAACCCCCGCAGTGTCTCCGGCGGCCCCGGCGAGGCGCTACTCGGCGCGGACGTCTTCATTGGTGTCTCCTCCTCGCGGCTGGATGAAGAGCACCTCAAGCTGATGAACCACAGCGCCATTGTCTTCGCCCTGTCCAACCCGGACCCGGAGGTGCTGCCGGAGGTCGCGGCCAAGTACGCCGCCGTCGTCGCGACCGGCCGCAGCGACTTCCCGAACCAGATCAACAACGTGCTGGCCTTCCCCGGGATCTTCCGCGGAGCCCTGGACGCCGGGGCGCGGCGCATCACGCCGGCCATGAAGCTGGCAGCCGCCCGCGCCATTGCAGGGTTGGCCGAGGGCGAGCTCTCCGCCGACTACATCGTCCCGAGCCCCCTGGACCCGCGCGTCGCCCCGGCCGTGGCAGCCGCCGTCGCAGAGGCCGTCGCAGCGGAGTAACGGGCCGTCGCGGCCGCCGAGCCTAGACTGGGGCCATGAACCCCGGAACCGTCGTCACGATCCTCTGCGGGCTCGCCATCCTGGTGGGCGTCGCGGGCATCATCATCCCGGTGCTGCCCGGCAGCATCCTGATCGCCCTGAGCCTGCTGGCCTGGGCGCTCTGGGGAGGGGCCGGGGTCACCGGCTGGGTGGTTTTCGGAATCGGGCTGGCGCTCGTGGCGGCCGGGATGGCCGCGTCCGCTGTCCTCACCGGCCGGAAACTCAAACAGCACAGCGTGCCGGGCCGTTCGGTCGTCACCGGCCTCGTGTTCGGCGTGGTGGGGATGTTCGTGATCCCGGTGGTGGGGCTCTTCGTCGGGTTCGCGGCCGGCMTGCTGCTGAGCGAACTCCACCGCACCCGGGTCTGGCGTACCGCGGTGGTTTCCAGCTGGGCCGCGCTCAAAGCCACCGGGCTGGGCATGATCACGGAATTCGGGCTGGCCTGCCTGGCGGCCAGTACCTGGGTGATCGGCGTCTGGGTCGCGGCGTCCGCCTGACCGGTACCGGCCGCTGCGCATCAGCAGGCCCGGGTGTCAGCCGGCCGCCGCCGCGATCCTGCCAACCAGGGGAAGCAGCTGCTCGGCCAGCAGGACCAGGCCCAGGCCCACCATGATGATCCCGCTGGCTAGCGTCACCCGCCGGGCCGCCCCCGGGCGGGAATGCAGGAGCTTCCGGGACATCAGCGCCACGCAGGTGTAGATCACGGCCACCAGCACCACAAACGTCAGTCCCAGCAGGCCGGACTGCAGCGGGACCGGAAGCGCCGCATCACGGCTGACGAACTGCGGGACCAGGGCCACGAAAAAGAGCAGCCCCTTGGGGTTGATCCCGCTGGTGCCCATGCCCTGGAGGAAGACCCGGAACTGGTTGTCCCGGACAGGATCGCCCGGCCGGGCACCGAAGCTTGCCCCGCGCCAGGAACGCACGGTGCTGACACCAAGCCACAGCAGGTAGGCCGCGCCGGCCACGGTGAGCCAGCCCATCAGCCCTGGCAGCCCGGTGATCACGGCCGCCAGCCCCGCAACCAGCAGCGCGGTGTGCACAACGTACCCGCCACACAGCCCGGCGACTGCCGGGACAAAGCTGCGTTCCCGGAGTCCGGCGCTGATGGAGTAGGCCCAGTCCACCCCGGGGGTGCAGGCCAGGGCAACGGCCACACCAATAAAGGCAAGAAACAACTGGGGGTTCACGGCTTACTCCTGTCCAACGGGTGACTGGAGTAAGCCTAGGAATTTGTGGCCCAAAAGTGCTCCCCCTTTTCGCCCTCCTTTCCGCGCCGACGATACGATATTTGCGTGATAGACCATATTGACCGAAGTATTTTGCGCTACCTTCGTGAAGACGGCCGGATGACCGCGACAGCGCTCGCGGCCAAGGTGGGACTGACCGTGGCGCCCTGCCACCGCCGGCTCCGTGAGCTGGAGGCGTCAGGCGTCATCCGGGGCTACCGGGCCGATATTGATCCAGCCTCCGTGGGGCTGGGTTTCGAGGCGATAGTCTTCGTGACGCTGCGGCAGGTGGACCGTGCCACCATGGAAATCTTCGAGAACCGCGTCGCCGAGAACCCCAACATCGTCGAGGCCCAGCGGCTGTTCGGGGAACCGGACTACCTGCTGAAGGTTATTGCCGAGGACCTGCCCGCCTACCAGCGCTTCTACGACGCCGAACTGACCTCGCTGCCCGGGGTCGAGCGACTGACCTCAACCCTGGTGATGAAGAACCTCAAGGCGAACGCCGGCCCGCCCGTCTGAGCCGCCGGCTCAGCCGCCCAGCAGCCCCGTGGTCCGGTACGGGATGACCTCGCGCAGGAACATGCTGGTGGAGGTCCGCACAATCCCGGGACACAGCCGGATCTCCTCGGACACCCGGTAGAGATCGTCCGGGCTGGTGGCTACCACCCGGATCAGGAGGTCCGTGTCGCCGGCGGGCGCATGACACTCGAGCACCTCGGGGATGTTCCGCAGCGCGGCGATCGCCTCGTCCAGGTGGCTCTGGTCCAGTTCGGCGCTGACGGCAGCGGCCACCCCGCGCCCCAGCGCGGACGGCAGCACCCGGCTGCTGTTGGCCCGCAGGGCGCCCGACGCTGTCATGCGCTCGAGGCGGGACTGGACGGTCCCGCGGGCCAGGCCAAGTTTCTGCGCCAGCACCATGATGGGAACCCGGGGGTCGGCATCAAGGGCCAGGAGAATCCGGCGATCCGTCGGGTCGAGCTGCTGCAATCTGACCACTTCCTGCTAGTCGCCCGGACTGCCATTGGTCAGTCTGACCAATCAGTTGCCTGTCCGTTGCACCAACTGTATGACTACTGCTCAAATAGTGGCAACACGGGACCCCGGCCACCGCCGGGGACCCGCAAGGCTACAGATCCCCCGGTACACCTCCCGGACTCTGGATGAGGCGCCCCGCAAGGAGCCCGCCGCTGAATGACTCTTGTTCACGCATCGTCTTTCCGCACCCCTTTACGGCAAGAGCCCCTGAGCCCCCGACGTCGGATGTCCGAAGTCATCGGTGGCTGAGGGGCTCTTGCGTTGGCCCGCATAGGCTTATCCCATGACCCCTGCCGGACGTTTCGCCCCCAGCCCCTCCGGTGAGCTCCACGTCGGCAACCTTCGTACCGCCATGCTCGCGTGGCTCTTCGCCCGGTCCACGGGCCGCAGCTTCCTGATGCGCGTCGAGGACCTGGACCGCGCACGCGCCGGTGCCGAGGCCGGGCAGCTCCGGGACCTCGCGGCGATCGGCGTTACCTGGGACGGCGACATTGTCCGGCAAACGGAGCGCGAGGCGCACTACACCGCGGCGATCGAGCGGCTCGCCGACGCCGGGCTGACGTACGAATGTTTCTGTACCCGCCGTGAAATCCAGGAGGCCCCCTCCGCCCCGCATGCCCCGCATGCCCCGCAGGGCGCGTACCCCGGCACCTGCCGGGACCTGGATGCGGCCGGGCGCGCCCGCAAACGGGCGATCCGTCCCGCGGCAGTCCGGCTCCGCGCTGGCGTGGCCGAAGCGACGGTCCAGGACGTGCTGCATGGAACCTACACCGGGATGGTGGACGACTTCGTGCTGCGGAGGAACGACGGGGTGGCCGCGTACAACCTGGCGGTGGTGGTGGACGACGCCGCGCAGGGAATCGACCAGGTGGTCCGTGGCGATGACCTCCTGCCCTCCACACCCCGGCAGGCCCACCTCGCCTCCCTTTTGAATATTCCTGTTCCGGAATATGCCCACGTGCCGCTGGTGGTCAACGCCGACGGCGCCCGGCTCGCCAAACGCGACGGTGCGGTGACCCTGGCCGACCTCGCTGCTGCCGGCACCGCCGTCGGGCAGGTGCGCGACACCCTGCTGGAGTCCCTGGGCCTGCCCCCGGGCACCCTGGAGGAGGCCCTGCGCGTCTTCGATCCGGCCACGCTGCCCCGGGAGCCCTGGGTGTGGCCCGGCGCCGGGGGCTCCGCCGCGTAGGCTGGAACCATGTCAGAACCAGAGTCAAACGAAGCGTCCGTGCCCCAAGCCGGCTTCACCGTCGACACGGCGCGGGTCCTCGCCGAAGTGGCCCACAACCGCCAGAAGGACAAGCTCAAGCGCCCCTACCGCGAGCACGTGCTGGCCGTCGGAGATGCGCTGGCCGACTTCGATGACAATGTCCGGATCGCCGGATACCTGCACGACATCGCGGAAGACACGCCCATGACGCGGCAGGCGCTGCTGGAAATGGGCGTCCCGGAACGGGCCGTGGACATCATCGAGCGGGTCACCACGCGTCTGCACGAGAACCCGGATGACTACCAGTCAGGCATCCGCTACATCGCCGAGGACCACGACGCCACCCTGGTCAAAATCGCCGACAATGCCCACAACTCCCTGCCGGAACGGGTTAAGGCGCTGGCCGAGAAATGGCCGGACAAGCCCCCGGTCACCCGTTACGCCGACGCCCGGCCGGTCCTCTACGCCGCGGTGCCGGTGGAAGAAACCCGCAAGATCCTGGCCCGGATCAACCCCTGGCTGCTGGACGAGCTCGACGACATGCTCGACGAGGCCGACGACACCGACTACGAAAACCTCTCGTACGGCGACGGGTCCGAAGACTAGACCCGGCCCAGCAGGTCAATGTCCTCCAGGAACTCCTGCTGCACCTCGGCGCTGACGGTGGTCCGCGTGTCCGCGATGGCATCCAGGTAATCCTGGGTGGCGGGCCCCTTCCGGACGGCGTCGCGGACAGCTGCCGGGCCGCCTGAGGCCGCACCGCCGTCGTCGTACACTGCCTTCTCAAGCGCACGCTGGGAGGCGCTGCGGGCGGCGTATTCGATGTCCGCGGGGGAGAAACCCTCGATGCGGTCCACGAGCAGCTCCACGTCGACGTCGTCCACCACGGTGGCCGGGATGAACCGCTGCCACATGGCCTCGCGGGCCAGCCGGTCCGGCAGGCCGATCGGGATGACGTAGTCGAACCGGCCGTGGCGCAGGAATGCGGAGTCCAGCGCGCGGATGAAGTTGGTGGCGCAGACCAGGAGCCGGCCGGGCTGTTCGCGGAACGCCGGGATGATCTTCAGGAGTTCGTTGGTGACACCCTGCAGCGGCGACGGCGGATCCCCGGCGCGCTGCGAGGCGATCTCTTCCACCTCGTCAATGAAGACGACGGCGTGCTCGAGCTCGGCGATCTCCAGGAACGTCTCACGCAGGGCGCCGGCCAGGCCCAGCGGATCCGCGGCCAGCCGGGAGGGAAACACTTCCACAAAGGGCCACTCCAGGCGGGACGCTATGGCCTTGGCGAACGTCGTTTTCCCGGTCCCGGGCGGGCCGAACAGCACCACAGCCCGCGGGGGGACCACCCCGTACTCGTCGGCGAGGTCCGCCTCGGCGAGGGGCAACACCAGTCGGCGTTCCAGGAGTTCCTTCTCGTTGCGCATCCCGGCGACGTTTTCCCACAGGTCACGGGCCAGGATCCGGCCGCCCAGCTGGCTCAGCGGTTCGAGTTCCTGGCGCTGGACCGGGATCTTGCGTTCGAAATAGCGGAGGTTCTGCTTCAGGACAAAGCCCCGGCTCAGGAACGCCTCCACCCGGGTCTCGGATTCCGGCATCAGCGCGGAGAGCTTGTTCAGCCCGTGCGGGGCCATCCGGTTTTCGACGGCGGCCAGCAGCGACGTGCCGATGCCGCGGCCGCGGAATTCGGGGAGGGTGGCCAGGAAGACGATCCAGCCCTGGTCGTGCGCGGCACGGCCGGCGGCGGCGCCCACCACCTGCTCGCCCTGGACTGCCACGACGGCGTGGTCCTTTTCGCAGGAGGCCAGGACCTCGGACAGGGCGTACACCGGCTCGACATTGGTGGCCTTGAGGGACTCCCACAGGTGCAGGATCCCGTCCAGGTCGGCGGAATGAAAATCCCTGATTCGCCAGGTGGTCATGAGAAGTCTCCCGGGTGGTTCGTCGCTGAGCCAGGTGGAACGGTTCCTCCGAGCTTAGGCGAACGGTGCCCGGCGGCGGCGAACCGGTTACCCGCGTTACGCCGCCGCCGGGTTTGCCCGCGGGCTACTCGGTGCCGGAAGTGCCGGAGCTGCCGGCGTTTCCGGAGCGCCCGGAGGGACGGTTGGCCACCAGCGGGTACGGGCCGGTGAAACCGTCACGGACCGCCGCGATTTCCAGGATTCGGTGTCGGCAGAGGCGCCAGCCGAGCATCAGGAGCGGGACGATGATAACAAGCGACGCGATGGTCCAGGTGCCGACGGGGGAGTCGAAGGCCATCAGGACCAGGACCGCCAGCAGGAAGGCCAGGGTGATCCATCCGGTGACCGGGGCGCCGGGCATCCGGAAGGACGGGCGGAGGAGTTCGCCGCGTGCCGCGAGCCGGGCGAGCTGCATCTGGCACAGCACGATCATGGCCCAGGTGCTGATGATGCCCAGCGACGCGACGTTCAGGACGATCTCGAAGGCCTCGGCGGGGACCACGGCGTTCAGGATGACACCCAGGACGGCCACGCCGGCGGTGAGGGCGATGCCGCCGTAGGGCACACCCGCCTTGTTCATCCGGGCGGCGAATTTCGGTGCGGACCCCGAGACGGACATGGACCGCATGATCCGGCCGGTGGAGTACAGGCCGGCGTTGAGCGAGGAGAGGGCCGCGGTGAGAACCACCAGGTTCATGATGGCGTCCACCCCGTCCACACCGATGGAGCCGAAGAACGTCACGAACGGGCTTTCGCCTGCCTTGTAGGAGCTGTAAGGCAGCAGCAGCGAGAGCAGCACGAGTGAGCCGACGTAAAACACGGCGATACGCACGATCACGGTATTGATGGCCCGCGGCATGATCTTCTCCGGGTTTTCCGTCTCGCCCGCCGCGGTGCCGATCAGCTCGATCGAGGCGTAGGCGAACACCACACCCTGCATCACCACGATGGCCGGCAGCAGGCCGTTGGGGAACATGCCGCCGTTATCCGCGATGAGGCTGAAGCCCACCTCGTGGCCCTCCACCGGGGTGCCGAAGATGACGAAGTAGATCCCGACCACCAGGAAGGACACCAGCGCCACGACCTTGATCAGCGCGAACCAGAATTCGAGCTCGCCGAACACCTTGACGCTGATCAGGTTCAGGCCCAGCACCAGGATGAGGGCGGCCAGCGCCCAGGTCCACTGCGGGACGTCCGCAACGGGCGCCCAGTACTTCTTGAAGAAGTTCATGTACAGCGCGACGGCGGTGATATCCACGATCGCCGTCATGGCCCAGTTCAGCCAGTAGAGCCAGCCGGTGACAAACGCGGCTTTCTCGCCGAAGAATTCCCGGGCGTAGGAAACGAAAGAGCCCGACGACGGCCGGTGCATTACGAGTTCACCGAGGGCCCGCAGGATCATAAACGCGAAGAATCCGCAGAGGGCGTAGCTGATGATCAGGGCCGGGCCCGCGGCGGCGAGCCGGCCACCTGCGCCCATAAACAGGCCGGTGCCGATGGCGCCGCCGATTGCGATCATCTGGACCTGCCGGGGTTTCAGGCCCTTGTGATAGCCCTGGTCTTCGGCATGGAGGGCGGCCTCGGACGCGTGGGCGTGGGCCGGAATCGTGTGGTCGGAGACGGCTTGCTGCCGGGTTGGCTGGTCCTGCACCGGCGGTTTTTGGGCGCGGGCAGTTTCTGGATGGGTCATGGGGGAATCCTTTGGGGGGGCGGAGTTGCTACTTGCTCAGGTTGGCCAGGCGCTGCGGGCTGAGCAGTTCGGTGAGCTGCTCGGCGGTGAGCAGCCCGTGTTCGAGGACGAGTTCCGCGACTCCCTTGCCGGTGGCGAGGGCTTCCTGCGCGATGGCCGTGGCCGTCGCGTAGCCCAGCTGCGGGTTCAGGGCGGTGACGAGGCCGATCGACTGTTCCACGGTAAGGCGGAGCCGTTCGGTGTTGGCGGTGATACCCCGGACGCAG
This sequence comes from Arthrobacter sp. 05L45_2, assembly GCF_056397525.1. Classification (NCBI taxonomy): domain Bacteria; kingdom Bacillati; phylum Actinomycetota; class Actinomycetes; order Micrococcales; family Micrococcaceae; genus Arthrobacter; species Arthrobacter sp. 05L45_2. The sequence goes on from NZ_JBFTNO010000029.1 coordinate 14,220, forward strand.
CGGGCCGTGAGGGTGCGGCAGGCGGCTTCCAGGTGCGAGATGCTCTTGTGGAGGCTGTGGACGATGATCGGTTCGAAGGCGTTGAGCTGGAGCTGGCCGGCTTCTGCGGCCATGGTGATGGTGACGTCGTTGCCGATGACCTCGTAGGCCACCTGGCTCACCACTTCCGGGATGACCGGGTTGATCTTGCCGGGCATGATCGAGGAGCCGGACTGCACGGCCGGGAGGTTGATTTCGCCGAATCCGGCGCGCGGGCCGGAGGAGAGCAGCCGGAGGTCGTTGCAGATCTTGGAGAGTTTCACGGCCACCCGCTTCAGCACGCCGGAGAGGTGCACAAAGGCGCCCACGTCCTGGGTGGCCTCGATCAGGTCCGGCGCGGTGACCAGGGGCAGGCCGGTGATCTCGGCCAGGTGCCGGCAGGCGGCCTCCGCATAGCCGGCCGGTGCGTTCAGGCCGGTGCCGATCGCCGTGGCGCCGAGGTTGATCTCGTGGATCAGCAGGTCGGCTTCGGCCAGCCGGAGCCGGTCCTCGCCGATCGTGATGGCGTAGGTGCCGAACTCCTGGCCGAGTGTCATGGGGACGGCGTCCTGGAGCTGGGTGCGGCCCATCTTGACCACCGTGCGGAATTCCAGGGCCTTGGCGGCGAAAGCGTCTTCCAGTTCGGTGAGGGCAGCCAGCAGTTCCCGGGCGGCAAAGATGGTGCCGAGCTTGACCGCGGTGGGGTAGACGTCGTTCGTGGACTGGCTGAGGTTGACGTGGTCGTTCGGGTGCAGCCGGGCGTAGTCGCCCTTCGGGTGGCCGAGGATTTCCAGGGCCCGGTTGGCGATCACCTCGTTGGCATTCATGTTCGACGACGTTCCGGCCCCGCCCTGGATGACGTCCACTACGAACTGCTCGCTGAGCTTGCCGTCCATAACGTCGGCGCAGGCGTCCTCGATGGCCCGGGCGCGTTCGGCGTCGAGGAGTCCGAGTTCGTGGTTGGTGCGGGCGGCGGCGAGCTTCACCGCGGCCAGCCCGCGGACCAGGTGCATGTTGGACGAGAGCGGCTGGCCGGTGATGGGGAAGTTCTCCACGGCACGGAGGGTGTGGACGCCCCAGTACGCGCCGGCCGGAACATCACGGTCGCCCAGGAGGTCGTGCTCGGAGCGGAATTCTGCGATTTCGTCGATCGAAGTCATAACGGTCGGTCCTTACAGGTCTTCGGAGGTGGTGGGAGTCGTGGGGGTTTCGGCAGCGAGGAAATCCGTGGCCTGCAGCGTGCCGACGGGTCGGCCGCCGCCCAGCACGTCCGTCGCCGCGAGACCCGCCAGGGGGGAGGTGTCGACGTCGAGCGCTGCCAGGAGACGGACGGTGACGGGCATCCGGGCGCGGTCCCCGCCGTCGGAGATCTTGACGGCGACGGCGCGTCCGTCCGGAAGGCCCACCAGCTGGACCCCTTCGAAGCCGTCCTTCGCCAGGAGGCCCGGAATCAGGCGCATCAGCGCTGTGACATCCCGGTGCTCGCCGGCAACCATCACGGGGTGCCGGCGCATGGCGTTGGCGACGGCGGACTCCGCGGCGTCCTCGCTCGCGGCCAGCGTACCGAAGGCGCGGGCCATGCCCGGCAGGGTAAGCGCGAAGAGCGGGGTCCCGCAGCCGTCGGTGCTGGTGGCCCTGGGGTCCTCGCCGGTCAGCTCCACCACTGTCCGGGCCACGAGCTGCTGCAGCGGGTGCTGCGGGTCGAGGTAGCCCCGGACCGGCCAGCCGTTGATGACACACGTGGCGGCCATCGCGGCGTGCTTCCCGGAGCAGTTCTGGGTCAGCTGCGTGGCCTTCCCGCCGCTGGCCAGCCACTCCTCACGCTCGCTGACACCGTACGGAAGATCGGTGCTGTTCTCCAGGTCTGCGGCACTCAGTCCGTGCAGGTCCAGGATGCGCTGTGCGCCGTCGCGGTGGATGGCGGCACCGGAGTGGCTCGCGGCGGCCAGGGCGAGGAGTTCTTCCGGGAGGTCGAGCCCGGCCCGGACCATGGCCACGGCCTGAAGGGGCTTGAGCGCGGAGCGGGGGTAGAAGGCGGCCAGCGGGTCGCCGGCGGCCAGGAGGGTCCGGTCGTCCGTCCCGGTGGCGACGGCGGAGCCGTAGTGGACGCTCTCAACCACGCCGTCGCGGGTCTGGACCGCAAGCGGGGCGTGCTCCGGTAGCCGCGCCGGGGCGGGCGGCGTCGGAATGCGGGCGAGGGCTGGAGAAATCATGGGGTCCTTTGGCTGGGGTGTGGTTCGTGGCCTGCGGGGCTGCCGGCAGGCCGGCCGGGCGGTGGCGCCGGCGGGGTCAGGAGTCGGTGCGGGGGTCCAGGATTGAGGCGAGGGCAACGCCGACGGCGTGCAGGTGCTGGCTCATGGCGATGCGGGCCGTGGCCGCGTCGCCTGCCTCGATGGCGGCCAGGATGCGTCCATGCTCCTCATCGGAGGCGTGCTGGCGGTCCGCGACCATGTTCAGGGTTTCGGACTGATGGGCCAGGGCCTCGCGGATCTCAGCGACGACATTCTCGAAGACCTTGTTGCGGCTGGCCTTGGCGATCAAAGCATGGAAGTTCGAGTCCAGGCCGACCCAGACCTCGGGGTCGTCCTCGGCGTTCATGGCGGCCAGGATGTCCCGGAGGGTGTCGAGCTCTTCAGGTGAACGGCGTTCGGCGGCGAGGCCGGCGGCAGGAACCTCAATGTGGGGGCGGGCCTCGGTGAGGTCGAGGGCCGAGTACTGCCCCAGGACCAGGTCCTTGGCCACGTGGTCAGCGACGACGAACGTTCCCCGCCCTGTCCTGGTGATGGTCAGCCCCAGTGCGGTGCACGACCGGAGGGCCTCCCGGACCACCGAGCGGCTCACCCCGTACTGCTGGGCAAGCGTTGCCTCGGAGCTCAACTTGGCGCCAATGCCCAGCTTGCCGGATTCGATTTCGGAGCGGAGGACGTTGAAGACCGCCTCGGCCGCGCTGAGACGGGCGAGGGGCTGTCCTGCTGTCCGGCTGTCTGACAGGTTCACATTTCAAATATGGCAGAGGTCACATCGGGGTGTCAACCGCGTGACGCGCGCCGCCGGGGTCGGTCCGAGTCCAGGGACTGCAGTCGGCCGCCCGTCCGGGAGTTGGTATACCGTCTTGAATGTGGCATTATCTGCGTATGAATGCAGATATGCAGATTGAGGTCGACAGTCCCCATGTGGAGTTGGCCGTTGAGGTTTTCGCCATGCTGGCCGACGCCACGCGGGTGCGGCTCATTCTCGCCCTGGGGGAGGGGGAGTTGCCGGTCAACGCCTTGGCAGAACGCGTGGGCAAGCCGGCCTCGACCGTCTCGCAGCACCTTGCCAAGATGCGGCTCGGCGGGATGGTCGCCACCAGGCAGGAGGGCACCAAGGTCTTTTACCGGCTGCAGAACCACCACGCCCGCCAGCTGGTGATGGATGCCGTGCACCAGGCGGAGCACGCGCTCGGCACGGCCCCGAGGCACGGAGCATGAGCGGGAAGGACCACAACGTTGGCGGGCGCAGCCACGATCCCGTTGGCGGGCACGGCCACGATCACGGGCATGACCACGACCACCCGCATGGCGACCACGGCCACGGGCACGGTCACGATCATGACCATACGCACGGCGCCCACGGAGACCATGACCACGCCCACGGCCACAGCCACGCTCCGGGACTGAAGGGCTGGCTACACGAACTCTTTGTCCCGCACTCGCATGACTCAGCGGACTCCATTGACGCGGCCCTCGAATCCAGTGCCCAGGGCATCCGGGCCGTCAAGATCTCGCTGCTCGGCCTGGGCACCACGTCGCTCTTCCAGCTCGCAATCGTCCTGGTCAGCGGCTCGGTGGCGCTCCTGGCCGATACGGTGCACAACTTCTCCGACGCGCTGACGGCGGTCCCGCTCTGGATCGCGTTCCTCCTGGGCCGGCGGAAGCCCACCCGCACCTACCCGTACGGCTTCGGCCGCGCCGAGGACCTGGCCGGACTTTTCATCGTCGCCATGATTGCCCTCTCGGCGGTGGTCGCCGCCGTCGAGTCCATCCGCCGCTTCTTCGAGCCGCAGMCCGTGCAGAACCTCGGGTGGGTGCTCGCCGCCGGACTGGTCGGCTTCGCGGGCAACGAGCTGGTGGCCATCTACCGCATCCGGGTGGGACGGCAGATAGGCTCGGCGGCGCTGATTGCCGACGGCATCCACGCCCGGACGGACGGCTTCACCTCGCTGGCGGTGGTCGCCGGCGTCGTGGGCATCTGGCTGGGCTTCCCGCTGGCGGATCCGATCGTCGGGCTGCTGATTTCCGTGGCGATCATGGGGCTGCTGTGGGGGACCGTGCGCGACGTCGGGCGCCGGCTTATGGACGGCGTCGACCCCAAGCTGAGCGACGCCCTGGCCGCCGTCGTCCGGGAGCGCTCGCCGCAGGGGGGAACGTCGCGGCTGCGCTGGTCCGGCCATCGGCTGCACGCGGAGATCACCGTTCCGCTCGGTCCCGAAGCCACCATGGCAGACGTTGCCGCCGCGGCCGCCAGCCTGGAAGAGGGTGCCCGGGCCGCGTTGCCGCACCTCGGCTCGGTGATGGTGGTCCCGGCGGTGGGGTCCGCAGCGGCCCAACCCGGCGAGCCCTCCGGCCGGTCAGATGCCGAGCGAGGTGAGGCTCTGGCGTAGCGTCTCGGCGGAATGGTGGAGGGATGCCAGTTCGCCCTCGTCCATCGGCGTCTCCAGCACGGCACGGACCCCGCCGTTCCCGACGATACTGGGCAACGACAGGGCGACGCCGTTGATCCCGTAGGGCCCGTTCAGCACGGTGGAGACCGGCAGTACCGCGTTTTCGGAGCGCAGCAGCGCCTCGACAATCCGGGCGCCGGAGAGACCAATTGCGTAGTTCGTGGCGCCCTTGCCGGCAATCACCTTGTACGCCGCGCCGGTAACCTCCCGGGCCGCTTCGGCCAGGTAGCCCGGCGTAAAAATGCGTTCGCCGTCGACCGTCCAGTCGCGGATCGGCACCGGGCCGATGGTCGCACCGGACCAGACGGGGAACTCGGTATCGCCGTGTTCCCCGACCATGCTGGCGTGGACGCTGCTGACGGACACCCCGGCGCGGTGCGCCAGCAGCCAACGGAGCCGTGAAGTGTCCAGCACAGTGCCGGAGGAGAAGATYCGCGACGGCGGCAGTCCCGTGATCTTTTGGGCGGCGACCGTCAGCACGTCGCACGGGTTGGTGACCAGGACATAGACCGCGTCCGGGGCGTGCTCCAGCAGCTGCGGCATGAGCTGTTCGAGGATGCGGACGTTGGTACCGGCCAAGTCCAGGCGGGTCTGGCCGGGCGCCTGCTTGGCCCCTGCCGTGATGACGACGACGTCGGCTCCGTCAGTCACGCTGATGTCCGCACCGCCGTTGACGGTGGCCGCAGCCGCGGTGAATTGGGTACCGTGCGCCAGGTCGAGGACTTCGGCTTCGGCTTTGGCGGCGTTGACGTCAAACAAGGCAACGTGGCTGGCGGAGCCGCGGATGAGGGCAGCGTAGGCCAACGACGTGCCGACGCTGCCGGCGCCGATGACAGCCAGCTTGGATGCGGAATGTGCGGACATGGACCCCTCCCTGCTGCTGGCGCCGAAGAGCCCCTTAGAGGTGCTGGATCCCGGCCCGCTGCATGGCGTCCTTGTAAACGCCCACATTCTTGGCCAGGAGCTCCTCTTGCTTGGCCGGGGACACGGCGAAGGCGCGGCCGCCGAGGGCGGTGGCCTTGTATATCTTCACGCCGCGGTTCTTCAGCGAGGAGTGGTAGGTCTTCTCGAAGAGCGTGAGGAATGCGTGGGCGTCGGCGCCGTGCGCGATGATGGCCGACGTGCGCTTGTTGATCTTCATGAACTGCCGGAAAGGACGCAGGCCATCGGTCTTTTCCTGGACGTTCAGGGCGGAGGGGAGCTCCGGGTCCCGGACCCAGGGGTACGCGTTCCACGGCATCACGTAGCGGGGGTCGAGTTCGACTGCCTCGTAGATGGACGTTGCCCGGCGTGCGGCCTCGTCCTCGTTGAAGTGCGAGACAAATCCTGATTCGCAGCCCTTGCCGGGAGCGATATGAAGGCTGACAATCCTGCATTCGTCTTCGTCGTGGACGGGGTCGATGTACGGGACTACGGACCCCGGCTTCTTCTCCATCAGTTCGTCGCAAAGCTGTGTCACGGCCGCAATATTCGGTTCCTGCAACAGGGCCTTTTTTTCGTCCCAGTCAATCGTCACGATTTCTCCCTCAGCACTCGGCGTCCAGAATCAGGCGTCTYGTTCCACTCTACGCTTCTGCGTCGAGCGGCGTTTCCGAGCGTCACGGAAGAGACGGCGGACCCCTAGTCACGGGTCCCGGACCGGGCGTAGGCTTAAATCGCCTGCAGGTAGCCAATTGATTAAGCCGGGTCGTTCTGGACGTGAAAATGTCCGAGCCGCCTCATAGCGAGATCGCGAAGGTACCTGCAGGTTTCGCCTTTAACCGGCCCGGAGGCCTGCCGGCATCAGGCTGCGGTGGCCGTCCTGTCCCTGCCTAATCTGAGTAATTTCGCGCGGTGCCGGAGCTCGTGCCGCCGGCCGGACGCGGCCCTGGAAGGGTGGACCGTCCCCGGAAGTGGCGGCGCCGTGGAGAAGTAGCTGTGCCCTGTGGGTGTCGTGAGCTGGAATGTGTGCCTGGGCCCCGGCCGGGGTTGAGCGCTCCAGCCAGGGGCTTCCTTGGTGTGGTTGCACGCTTCGCAGAGACCTGAGCCGTTAGTGACACTGGTGGCACCTCCACCGTGCCAGGGGATGATGTGGTCCAGGTGGCGGATCGGGGCGTCGCAGTACGGTGTCCGGCAGGTCTGGTCGCGGGCCTCGATGAACCGCCGCAGCCCCGCGGGGAAAAGGCGGGCGCGGGAGTCCATGCCGACAAGCTCGCCCGTGGCTGGGGCGGTGTACAGCCGCCGGAGCCAGACATCTACGCCTTGCCCCGGATCCGGACCGAGTAGTGTCCTTGCCCACCCGGCAGGTACGGTGCCGTAGCCAGGGAGTTGGGCGGCTTCGCTCTCCCCCTGGAACAGGGTGCGGTCGGTCATAACGAGTTGGATTTCGATGCCGCTGATACCGCCCGCCGTTCCGGTGATGCGCTCCACCAGGGCGTCGGCCATCAGCTGGCCGCGGGAGCGTTCGTCGCCGCTAGAACGCATGGCGCCTGCATGGCGGGCGAGGGCAGCGTGGACCGCGACGCCCTGGGCCACCGGGAGGAGTGCGGTCAAAAGGCACATGGTGTCCGGTGCCGGGCGGAGACTGACGTGGCGTTCAGTCTGGGCGCGGGCGGCGCGCTGGGTGACGGAGCGGGGGTCGCGGCGGTAGGCGGCAGCCCGGGCCGCGGCGACCAAGGCGCGGTCGCCAACTCCAACGAACTCCCCGGCGTCGGGCGCCAGTTCTTCGTCGACGGCGGCCCGGTCTGCCGCGGACAGGCGGGCCGTCTCGCGGACGATCAGGCTGGCGCGCCATTCGTTGAGGTGCCCGGTTTCCAGTGCGGCGAGGGTGTGCGGCATTTCGGTCACGAGGGCTTTGGCCAGGCCGAGGAGGCGGCTTCCTTTGGCGGGTGATTCGCGCCGGGCAAGGGCGAGCTGCGCTGACACTCCGGTACCGAGCTGGTCCGGGGGCACGCCGGCGCGGGACTGATCGTGCCGCTGGCGCCCGTCGAGTGCGACGGCAAGCCGGGCCTGCCGGGCAGCAGCTGCGGACTTCAAATCCTCCAGGATGCGGAGCTCGTCGATCAACGCTGCGCTCTCCGCCGGGGGCCGTGCACCAGCCAGGCCGCGGATGATGTCGGTCACCGCTGCCGTCACTGTTACCGCGCCCACTTCGGGCACCTGCTTGCCGTCCATAGATCCAGTCAATCAGGCACCTGTGACATCAAAGCGCCGGACAAAAAGCGCCGGACAAAAAGCCCCGGGCAACAAGCCCCGCCGTAGTGCCCGTGTGCTCCGTAAGCTTGAGGAAACGACCCGAGCCAAGGACCCCATGCCCATCACCAGACAATCCCTGAAGCAGGACGGCTTCACCGGGTTCCGGCCCATCGCTGACCTGGAGGTCAACCGGATCCCGCAGAAACCCGGTATCTTCGCCGTGCTGCTGCCCGCCGGCAYCCTCCCCGGCGGCGCTTCGGGCCCCGAGACAGGCGCCAACCCGCAGTTCCTGGCCAAAAGCACCGCGGGGGTCTTCAAGAAGAAGGACCCCAGCCTGAAACCGGAGGCGTTGGCCGCCGAGTGGATTGTGGGCGCGGACGTCCTGTACATCGGAAAAGCCGGCCCCGGCAGCAAGGGCAACCGCGGGCTGCGCAGGCAAATCCAGGAGTTCGTGGATTTCGGCGCCGGCAAGCCCCCGGGCCACTGGGACGGGCGGTTGATCTGGCAGCTCGCGGGGGCGAAGACGCTGATCATCGCCTGGAAGGAACTCCCCGTCGAGGAGCTCACGGCGGCAGAGGCCGCGTATCACGCCGTGTTTGTCGGGGACCATGGCCGCCTGCCGTTCGCCAACCTGATCCAGGCCCGGGTGAGGCGGACCTAGGCTAGACCCCGCTGCGGTACGTGAACCGTCCGGCCAGCACCGTCGCGGCCACCGGCATGGCGGCAAACCCGGCGTCCGGTACCGCCAACGGATCGGCGTCGAGGACAACGACGTCGGCCGGGTCACCGACGCTGATCCGGCGCCGTCCGCGCGCTGATGCCGCCAGTGCCTCCTGCCGGGTCAGGGCCTGTTCGGCATGCCAGGGGAGCCGGCCATCCCCGCGGGCCCGCGTGGTGGCTGCGGACATCGCCGTCCACGGTTCCAGCGGCGCAACAGGGGCGTCCGATCCCAGCGCCAGGCTGGCCCCGGCGTCGAGCAGGGAGCGCAACGGGAAAGCCCGCTCCGTCCGGCCCGCCCAGTTCGAGTCGGCGGCGTCGCGGTCGTCCAGTGCGTGGGCCGGCTGCACGCTCGCGGTAAGGCCCAACTG
>NZ_JBFTNO010000030.1:0-23021 GCF_056397525.1 Arthrobacter sp. 05L45_2
CCGCAGGATGGACCGGATCCGGGCCGCCGCGTACTGGACGTACGGGCCGGTGTTCCCGGTCAGGGCCAGCATCCGGTCGAAGTCGAAGACGTACTCGGTGTCGTGCCCGGTGGAGAGGTCCGCGTATTTGACGGCACCGATGCCCACCTGCCGGGCGGTGACGGCGCGTTCGTCGTCGCTGAGTTCGGGCCGGCTGGCGTCGATGACGGCCCGGGCCCGGTCCACGGCCTCCTGCAGCAGCGCCATCAGCTTGACGGGGTTGCCGGCGCGGGACTTGAGGATCTTGCCGTCGTCGCCGAGCACGTTGCCGATCTGGACGTGGGTGGCCTCCACCGTGTCCGGCAGCCAGCCGGCGTCGCGGGCGCTGGCCATGACCATCCGCAGATGCACGTTCTGCGGCGCGCCCACCACGTAGAGCACGCGGTCCGCTTCGAGGTCGCGGACGCGGTAGCGGATGGTGGCGAGGTCGGTGGTGCCGTAACCGTAACCGCCGTCGGACTTGCGGATGATCAGCGGCAGCGGRTCGCCGTCSCGYCCGGTGAAGCCGGCSGGGAAGGTGCASAGCGCGCCCTCRCTGATCCGGGCGATGCCGCGYTCCTCGAGTTCCYGGCACAGCTGTGCCAGATGGGCGTCGTAGGAGCTCTCACCGGCGATGTGGTCGTCGGTGAGGCTGATGCCGAGCATCGAGTAGATCGCGTTGAAGTAGCGCTTGGACTGGGCCACCAGCCGCTGCCAGACCGCGAACGTTTCCGGGTCCCCGCCCTGCAGGGCCACCACCCGGAGGCGGGCACGGGTCGCGAACCCGTCCTGGTCCGCGGCGGAGGCGTCGAACTTCGCCCGTGCGGCCTGGTAGAACGCGCTGGGGTCCTCCACCAGCAGGGCGGCCTCGGGTGAGTCCTCCCCCACCTCGAGCCAGTGTTCAATCAGCATGCCGAACGGGGTGCCCCAGTCACCGATGTGGTTCTGCCGGATCACGGTGTGGCCCAGCGCCTCGAGCACACGCACCAGGCTGTCGCCCACTACGGTGGTGCGCAGGTGGCCGACATGCATTTCCTTGGCCACGTTGGGTGAGGAGTAGTCGACGACGACGCGGTGCACAGGTTGGTCGGCGTGAGGCGCCGGGGCGTTGAGCAGCTCCTCGATCCAGGTGCCGTCGAACGTGAGGTTGATGAAGCCCGGCCCGGAGATCTCCACCAGGCTGCAGACGCCGTCGAGGTCCAGCGCCTCCACGATCCGGGCGGCGGCGTCGCGCGGGGGCAGTCCCACCCGCTTGGCCAGTGCCATGGCGGCGTTGATCTGGATGTCCGCGAACTGCGAGGGCCGGATCACCGGGTCCGTCTGGCGGAACTCTTCGCCGAACGCGTGGGCAATAGCTGCCTGGACTCTGGGGACAACCATTTCGGCCGGATTATTCACACTGTTCAAATTATCAGTTCCGCCGCGCCCCGAGGCCCGCACCGGCAGCGCAGCGGGGCCACCTCACCCGAAGTCGCCCCGCGGCGCCGTGCTACTCAGTCGACCGGGCCCCGCGGCCTACGGAGTCAGTCGTCCGTGCGGAACACCTGCACCACGGAGGGGCGCGGAACCCGGGCCTGGCCCGGCTTCGGCGTTGCACCGGTGGCCACGTAGTCCGGGAAGGCGGAGCGCTGGGCCTCGAAGGTGCCCTCCTCGCCGGGGTGCTGGACGGAGACGAAGACGTGGCGTTCCTCGTCGTGGATGACCGGGCCGCAGGTTTCGGCGTCCCGGGGCACGGCGAGGAACTGCTCCACCCGGCCGCGCTCCGGCCCGTCGAGGGTGACCTTGAAGAGCCCGTCCGCGTGGCCGGTGCTCGAGGGTGCGCCGTCGGTGGAGATCCAGAGGTCACCCACCGAGTCGAACGCCACGTTGTCCGGGCAGGAAATGGGTGAGACCTGGCTGGCGGGGAAGCCGGAGAAGTAAGTGGAGCTGTTCTTGGCCGGATCCCCGCAGACCATCAGCAGGGTCCAGTTGAACCTGGTGGAGGTCTGGTCTCCGGTCTCGGTGATCTCCACGATGTGGCCGTCCCGGTTCAGGGTGCGCGGGTTGACCTCGGTGGCGCCCTCCTTGCCGGCCTTGCCGCGGTCCGAGTTGTTGGTGCAGACCACGTAGACCTTGCCGGTGTGCAGGCTCGGCTGGACGTCCTCGCAGCGGTCCATCTTGGTGGGGCCAACCTGGTCCGCGGCGAGGCGGGTGTAGACCAGGACTTCCTCCACCGACATACCGGCGACCATGGACTTGCCGCCCACCACCAGGGGCAGCCACTCACCGGAGCCGTCGAACGCGCCGTCGGAAGGCAGTTTGCCCGATCCGTCGATTTCCGACGCCGGGGAGTCGCCACTGAACTTGGCAACGAAGAGATCGCCCTCGGAGAGCAGCGTCATGTTGTGCCTGCGGTCCGCCGGCGCGGTGCCCGGACGGTACTTGCCCCTGGAGACGAACTTGTAGAGGTAGTCGAAGCGCTCGTCATCGCCCATGTAGGCCACCACGTGGCCGGAGGCGGCGACAATGACGTTGGCGCCCTCGTGCTTGAAGCGGCCCATCGCGGAGTGCTTCTTGGGGGTCGACGCCGGGTCCTGCGGGTCCACTTCCACGATCCAGCCGAACCGGTTGCTTTCGTTGGCGTAGCCGGGGTTGCGGGTGTCGAAGCGGGGGTCGTCGAGTTCCCACTGGCGGGCGGTCGGCTTGCTGGTCAGGCCGTAGCGCTTGTCCGCGGCGGAGGTGCCGGCGGAGACGAAGTAGCCGTTGAAGTTCTCCTCGCCGGAGAGGATGGTGCCCCACGGGGTGGTGCCGCCGGAGCAGTTGCCCAGCGTGCCCTTGATGGTCCGGCCGGCCGGGTCGGCCACGGTGGTGACGAGTGCGGACCCGGCGGCGGGTCCGGTGAGTTCGTAGCTGGTGTCGGTCAGGAAGCGTCGGTTCAGCGGCGCGCCCTTGACGTAGCGCCAGGGCTGGTTCTTGTTCTGCCGCTCGAGTTCCACCACCGTCAGGCCGTGGGCGGCGCGGCCGATGGCCCGGGTTTCCGCGGCGTCGTAACCGGCCGGGACCATGATGTTCTCGTTGGTGTACTCGTGGTTGGTGAAGAGCACGGCCCGGCGGTTCTTGGCGTCCAGCGGCAGGATGTCGGTGTAGTCGTTGTTGTAGCCGAACTGGCGGGCCTGGGCGGCGGCGCTCTGCCGGTCCACGTCGAAGGCCGGCGAGTCGTTGAAGAGCGGGTCGCCCCAGCGGATGATCGGCTGCCAGGTGAACCCGGCCGGGACGGTGAAGGCATCCACGGCGGCGTCCACCGGGGCGATGGCGGTGAATTTCAGCTTGGACTTCCCGAAGCCTTTCTTGGCGGCGTCAGCCAGGCCCGGGCCTGCGCCGGAGGCCGGTTCGGCGGCGGTGACGGCGTTGCCGAAGACGACGGCGAGCGCCCCGGCGGCGCCGATGCCGAGGGCGGCGCGGCGGGACATCGTTGCGGAGGCGATGTCGCGGAAGTAGCCGTTGGAGCTGGTGTTGCAGACCTCGCCGGAGCAGGCGTTGTCGCATTTGAGCGCGCAGGTCACGGGGCTGCGTTTGCCCTTGGTGTGGCCGAGCAGGGCAGGAGGGAAAATTTACGTCCGGCGGATTCAGACATAGTGATGGCCCTTTCAGGCAGAGGGATGCGTCCCGGCCACCCTGCCAGCGGCGGACAACGTGCAGCGGTCCCCCACGTGAAGAGCCGATGAACCCTCTGAGTTCCCGCCCACCCCCGTCGATTGCTCCGTAAGTGCCCTTTCGGGGGTCTAAAGGGCGGCTACGGAGCAGTCGATGAAGCGAGCACGGCGTGCACCCGCCGGAGCCGGTCCAGCCACCAGTCGCGGCGTTCGCCGGGGGCGGCGTACTCGGTCAGCAGACCGTCGTCGACAGCGACGTCCCGGAGCCGGATCGCGCCGTCGTCGGGAACCAGAGGGTCACGGGTGACGTCCGCCGCGAGCAGCGACACGGTCCCGAGGCCGCAGGCGTAGGGCAGCTCGGGCAGGGCGGCGGCGAGCGCCAGCCCGGCGCGGATCCCCACGGAAGTGTCCAGCGCGGAACTGACGACGGCGGGCAGCCCGGCTTGCGCCACAATGTCCAGGGCGCGCCGTACCCCGCCCAGCGGGGCCACCTTCACCACAATCAGGTCCGCCGCGCCCGCGCGGGCCACCTTGAGCGGGTCCTCTTCCTTGCGCACGCTCTCGTCCGCGGCGATCAGCACCGGCACCCCGGCTGCCCGCAGCCTGCGCCGCACCTCCGCGAGCCCGTCGATGTCCGGGACCGGCTGTTCGGCGTATTCGAGTCCGACGGCGGCCAGCCGGGTTAGTGCCTCCACTGCCCCGGGCACGTCCCAGCCGCCGTTCGCGTCCACCCGGATGGCGGCGTCCGGTAGTTCGGCGCGGACGGCGGCCACCCGGGCGGCGTCGTCGTCGAGCGTCTGGCCGGGCTCGGCCACTTTGACCTTGACGGCGTCCACCCGGCCGAAGCTGGCCAGGACCTCCGGTACCCGGCCGGCGGCCACGGCCGGGACCGTGGCGTTCACCGGGACACTGGTCCGCAGGGGCGCCGGGAAGCCGTGCCAGCCCCCTTCGACGGCGGCGGACAGCCAGCGAGCGGCCTCGGCGTCCCCGTATTCGGGGAACGGGCAGAACTCGCCCCAGCCGTAGGGGCCGCGCAGCAGCAGGGCCTCGCGCTGCATAATGCCGCGGAACTTCACCCGCATGGGCAGGCTCACCACGCGGGCGGAGTCCAGGAGTTCCTCAACGCCGCCGGGGTTCAGGCCGGACGGGGAGGGGTGGTCGGCAGGGGTGGGCATGGCTGTACTCTACCCGCGGCTCCCGCACGGACCGGCCATCGCGCCAAGGCCGCCTGCCGTGCGCGGACGCTTCATCCGGTGAGCCGCCAGCCGCCCTTCAGGCCACTCGCAGCGTTATATGGGACCCTTATGAACGATGATTTCTCGGCAGAAGCGCAGCGAAACTCCCCCGGCAGCGGACGGCACCCGGCCGGTCCGGTCCCCGGCGGGTGTGCCGGGCCGGTCAACCGGGGTCCTCTTCCTGCTGGCCACCCTGGTTTCCGCGGCAGCCCTCGCCGCCACGTATTACTTCTATGTCCGGACCACCACGGGACAGTTCATCGACGAATCGGCCCTGGTCGAGGCAGTCGAAATCCACGGCGCCGCCGGCAAGGCGAGCAATAAGCTCCTCGACTGGCTGCCGGCCCYCTCGGTCCTGATCGCCTCCGTGATGGTGGTCTTCGTGACCGTGGCGCGCCGCCGCTGGGCCGCCGCCGGAATTGCCGTCGCCGCCGCCGTCGGGGCGAACATCGCCACCCAGGTCCTGAAGGATCTGTTGCCGGTGCGCCCGTTCCGCGGGATCGAGACCCTGGAATTCAATTCGCTTCCGTCCGGGCACACCACCCTGGCGGCCTCGGCCGCGGCGGCCGTCTTCCTGATGGTGTCCCCGCGCTGGCGGCCGCTGGCCGGCTTCCTGGGCGGCAGCTTCGCCGTCGCCACCGGGGTCTCCACCCTGATCAACCAGTGGCACCGGCCCGCCGACGTGGTGGCGGCGTTCCTGGTGGTGGCGGCCTTCACCCTCCCCGCGGGCTGGCTGATCATGCGGACCGGTCCGCGGTGGAATGTGTGGGACGGCTACAACGCCCACTGGGCCTCGGCCCGGATCTGGGTGGCCGCTCCGGTCCTGGCGGGCCTGGGTTCGGCAGCCGTGGCCACGTACTCGCTGTTGAAGATTGCGCCCGGCCCCGGCCAGGAAGGCAGCACCACCAACTACTTCTGGGCCGGGACCTCGCTGATCGTCATCACCGGCTACCTGGCCACCATCGCCGGGGTCTGGCTGTTTGGGCATGCCGCCCGACGCCGGGACGCACCGGCCGCCTGAGGCCGGCCTGCCTGAGGGGACCCCGCAGGTCCCTTTACAACCCCGCGCGCCGGGGCCACAATAAGCACCTCCACAGCCTCCACTGGCTCAGCAGCGCGCTGGCTTCCGTCACCCCGCCCGGAGGGAGCCCACCATGGGCGACACCACCGCAGCACCCGTCTCACGCCGGGCCGCCCGGCTCGCCTCCGTCCCGTCCCAGCTGCGAATCAACGCTTACTTGGCCGGCTCGGTGTACGCCCGGCGGCAGGACGACCCGGGGGTCTGCGACTTCACCTTCGGGAACCCGCACGAGATGCCGCAGGACGCCTACGTCCAGGCGCTGCGCGAGGTGCTTACCCCGCACACGGAGAAGTGGTTCGCCTACAAGACCAATGAAGCCGCGGCACAGGCCGCCGCGGCCGACTCCCTGCGGGGCCATTTGGGCGTGGCCTTCGAGGCCGACGACATCTTCCTGACCACCGGCGGGTTCGCGGCCATCAGCGTGGCGTTGAAGGCCGTCGGCGACCCCGGGGACGAGCTGATCTTCAGCCTCCCGCCGTGGTTCTTCTACGAGCCGCTGGCCGTCGAGGCCGGCCTGGTCCCGGTGAAAGTCGGCATTGACGCGGAGACTCTTGACCTTGACCTTGCGGCCATCCGCTCGGCCGTGACGGAGCGGACCCGCGCGGTGATCGTGAATTCGCCCAACAACCCCACCGGCAGGATCTACCCGCCGGCCCTCCTCGCGGACCTGGCCGACCTGATGGAGGCGGAGTCCGCGCGGATCGGGCACCGCATCTACCTGATCTCCGACGAGGCCTACAACCGGATCGTCTTCGATGGAGCCCGTTTCCACAGTCCGGCCGAGTTTTATCCCTACACGCTGCTTGCCTACACGTACGGCAAGACCCACCTCGCGCCGGGCCAGCGGATCGGCTACCTCGCGGTTTCCCCCGCCATTCCGGACCGGGACGGCCTGCGCGGGGCCATTGCGGCACTGCAGATGGCCGGTGGCTGGGTCTTCCCCAACGCCGTGATGCAGTACGCCCTGCCGCGGCTCGAACAGTTCTCCATCGACATCGGCCGGCTTCAGCGCCGGCGTGATGTGCTGGTCGATGCGCTCACCGCGATGGGCTACCGGCTGCACCGGCCCGAGGGCACGTTCTACCTTTTTGTGCGCACCCCGGACGGGACCGACGACGACGCGTTCGCCGACGCGCTGGCCGAGGACGGGGTCTTTGTCCTGCCGGGCACCCTGTTCGAGACACCCGGGTATTTCCGGATCTCGCTGACCGCCAATGACGACATGGTCGCCCGCAGCCTGCCGCTCTTTGCCGCGGCGATCCGGCGCGCGTCCGGCCCGGCGTAATCCGGGCGGCGGCCCCTCGGCGGAGGGTCAGTAATTGCGGCGGTGCCGGAGGCGCGGAATGGTGATGGCGAAGACTGCTGCGGCCGCGAAGCCGATCAGGCCGGTGGCCCCCACCCCCGTACCCAGCGACGCAGCCGCCGTGACGCCGGAGAGCAGGACGGGGCCGCCGGTGGCGCCGGCGTCGGCCATAAACCGCCAGATGCCCAGGAACTGGCCGCGCCCGTTGTCCGGCGAGAAATCGGCCCCGAGGGTCATGTTCAGCCCGGAGCTGATGCCGTTCCCGAAGCCGATCAGCAGCGCGGCCAGGAGCAGGCCCACGAACCCGGCGCTCAGCGGGATCAGCAGCATCGCGGTGCCCATGATCAGGGTGGAGGGCACGGCCACCCATTGCCGGCCCTTGCGGTCCATCAGCTTCCCCGCCGGGTAGAAGACCAGCATGTCGATGGCCCCGGAGATGCCGTAGATCAGCGACGCCTGGGTGGCGTCCATGCCCAGATGGTCGGCCCACAGCGGGATCACCACCTGCCGGGACGCCCGCAGCGCGCTGAGCAGCAGCACGCCCACACCCACGCTGAGGAACACTCCGGCGTGGGACACGGCCACACTGCGCAGGGTGGGCTGCGGGGCCGGCTCACCGTCGGCGGGCGTCGGCGCCGCCACCAGGTCCGGGATGGTGACGGAGAGGACCGCGGCTGCCGCCATGGCCACGACGCCGGCCCAGTAGGCTGCGCTGATGCCGCCGAACTGCATCACCGCTGCACCGATGAACGGCCCGATGAAGATGCCGATCCGGTTGACCCCGCCCAGGGTGGACAGGGCGCGGGCGCGCAGGATCACGGGGACGGCTTCGGTGAGGTACTTCTGCCGGGCCAGGCTGAAGACGCTGGCAGCCATGCCCACCACCACCATGGCGGCGGCGAGCAGCCAGATCCCGTCCGGCAGGAGCGGGGACACAGCGGCTGCGGCGAGGGCGGCGGCGCTGGCAGCCGCGGCCCCGACGATCGCCCAGCGTTCGCCGAATTTCAGGGTGATGAGCGACGCGGGGAGGTTGAAGAACCAGGAACCGAGCCCGATGAGGGTCACGATCAGCGCCGCGACGGCCACCGTGGCGCCGAGGTCCCGGGCGGAGAGTGCCACCACGGGAAGGATCGCGCCTTCGCCGATGCTGAACAACAGTGCCGGGCCGAAGGCGGGGACGGCGATGCTGCGGAGGCTGAAACCGGCGGGGCGTGTTGGGGTCATCCCCTTCATCCTAGGACCGCGGGTGCGGCCCTCCGGGGGTTCAGCGCTCGAAGTGCGTGTGGATTTCCTCACCCGTGACGTTCTTGAGGACGTCGGCTGCAACGTCGCGCAGCTTCTGGTTCCGGTTGCTGGAGACGCGGGTCAGGATGGCCATGGCCTCCTCCTGCGAGCACCGGTTCTGTGCCATCACCACGCCGCAGGCCAGGTCGATGGAGGTGCGGTGTTCCATGGCCGACTGCAGGTCCTCGGCGCGGGCCTGGGCCGTGCCGATTCGGACTGCCAGGCGCAGCGCCCGGCCGGCGAGGTCGGCGAAGCCGGCGGCCTCGGCCACAATGTCGGCGGTGAAAACGCCGGTGGTGGAGGCGAAGAAGTTCAGCGCGGCCGCGGAGTCCTCACCGATTTCCAGGGGCACGCCGAGGGTGCTGCGGCAGCCGTGGGCGGCGAGCTGCTCCTGGTATTCGGGCCAGCGCGGGTCCGTGGCAACGTCGGCCAGGAGGACAATTCCGCGGGTGCGCAGTGCCTCGATGCAGGGGCCCTCGCCCAGGCTTTGCTCGATGCGGTCGAGGATGACGGCCTTCGTGCTGCTGCCCGCCACGGTCATGGTCTTTTTCCGGCGCTGCAGGGTGACACCGCATTCGATGTCGACGCCGGCCGAGTGGCTGAGGATGGCGGCTGAAAACTCGGCGAGGCGGTCCAGGAAATCCTCGACGTTCTCGGTGCCGACAATAAGGTCCTGCAGCTGGAGGGCGGCGTCTTTTCCGGCGTCGTTCCCTGCGTACTTGCTCATGGCCTAAATCTAGCGGTTAGACGTAGCCGTCGACGATTGCGGCGGCAATCTCGCGGTACGCCCGCCGGGTCTCGGGCCGGAGCGAATCGAGGGTGACGAGGTCGCCGTCGGCCACTCCGCGGTCGTGCGGGACGGCGATCAGCTGGCGGCAAATACCGGAGAGGTGGTCCTCGATGGCATCCTTGTCCACCCGCGAGGAGACCTCGTCCTTGTCCGTGATGACCACGACGGCGTTCCGGGCCAGGTCCTCGTAGCCGTGGTCGGCCAGCCAGTGCAGGGTGCTCCGGGCGCGCTTGGCGCCGCTGACGGCGTAGCCGGCAGCGATGATGAGGTTGTCCGCCGACTGCAGGATCCCACTCATGGCGTTGTGGGTGACGCCGGTGCCGCAGTCGGTGAGGGCCACGGAGTAGTAGCCGGAGATGAGTTTGCGGATCCGGAGGTACTCCTCGGCGGTGAGCGAATCGGAGACCTCCGGGTCCTGCTCACCGGCGATCAGGTGGAGGCGTCCGGCGTGGTGCATGTAGCGGGCCAGGGCCGTCAGCGAATCGATGGAGTCAACGTTGCGGAGCAGGTCGCTGATGGTCCGCGGCGCCTGCTGCTGGTAGATGCCCTCACCCAGTGCGCGTTCCACGAGGTCGCCCGAGTCCGGGTTCGCGTCGATCGCGCAGGGCGGGTCGCCGCGGTACTCGGCCAGGGTCAGTCCGACGCCCACGGTGGTGGAGGTCTTGCCGATGCCGCCCTTGAGGCTCAGCACCGCGGTGTTGTAGCTGCCCTGGAGCTGCCGGGAAATCCTGCGCGCAAGTTCGTCCTCTTCGCGCTGGCGGGCGCTCGGGCCCAGGTTCAGGCTGCCGCCGGTGAGGCTGTAGAGGGCGCCGCGGATGCCGCCGACGGGCCGGGGCTTCTGCTCGCGGACAAAGAGGCCCGGGGAGCTGATGAAGTCCGGAACCGGGGCGTTGGCCAGGGCCGCGGCTCGGCTCGCGGAGCGGGTGGCGCGGGTGGGCTGCGGCGGCACGGCTGCGGCGTCGGCCGTCCGGCCCGCCCGGGTGCTGCTGTCCGGCTGGTCCGCTGCGGCGGACCCGGCGGTGTCCGGCCCGGCCGCCGTCGTTTCCGAGTCCTCCGGGGCTGCCGGTGTTGCCGGGGCCGCGGGGGCGAACGACGCCGGCGGCGCGGCGGGCTGGACAGGCGTGGCGGGGATCTGGCTGATCACCGGGGTGGTGCCTGTGGCGGGGTTTCCGAAGCGCTCATCGGCGGCTTCGGCGGCCTGCGCCCAGGAGCTGCTGCGCAGCGGTGCGGGGCGGGTGGGGGCTTCAGGGGTTTCCGCCTGGGGGCTGCGGGGGTTGACGACCGGCATGGTTCCTGTCCGGGCAGCAGTGTTGTCCCCGTCGGCGCGACGCAGGTCGCGGCGACGGCGGAGTTCAGGCTGTCCTGAGTTTTCAGCAGTGGCAGCTGAGTTGTCTTCCACCGATTCGGGCATCTTTTGGTTTCTCCCCCAGGACTCACAGCGGAGCACGCTGCGGCGCTTGTTGTGACTTCTTTCAAAGGGCCAGTCTAGGCGTAGTCGCCAGCACCCTTAGCTTCGGCCGGTTTTCAGGCGCCGTTCCGGGCCCTTTTAGTGGTGCGCCCGGGTCTCCTGCAGGCGCTTGATGAACCAGCGGGACTGCTCCGGACCGTAAGGCAGGATCGGTACGGCCTTGGTGGCATCGTTGGGCGTCTCGCGGGTTGCCTGGGTGGCCTGCCGCACCGCGGTGCTCATGGTGTTGGCCATGGTTTTGACGAACTGGTCGCTGCAGGGCTCGCCGTGGCCCGGGATCAGGAATTCGTAGCGGTGGCGCAGGGCGGACAGGTGCCGCAGGGCGTCGGCCCACTCTTCCGGGAAAGAGTCCTCGAAGGACGGGTGCGCGCCCTGTTCCACGAGGTCACCGGCGTACAGCGTGGTGCCGGTGCCCACCAGCAGGTCGCCGTCGGTGTGCCCGCGCCCCAGATAGAAGAGCGTGGCGGTCTGGCCGCCCAGGTCCACCAGCACGGGCTGGTCCCGGACAATCGCGTTCGGGACCACCAGTTCCACCTGGCCGCCGTCGCCCGCGGCCATCTCCGGCTCGGCCGCCGCCACCAGCGGGCGCTGGGCGTCGCCGTTGTCCTCGATGTCCGCGGCGCAGTTTTCGTGCCCCCAGAACTCGGTCACGCCGTCGTCGGCGAACACGGCGTTGCCGAAGAAGTGGTCGTAGTGGGCATGGGTGTTGACCACCACCAGCGGCAGCTGCGTCTTCTCCCGCACGGCGTCCAGGATCTCGCGGCCCTGCCGGGGACCCCCGCCGGTGTCGATCACCATGGCGCGTTCGGTGCCGACAACCAGGCCGGTATTGAGCAGGGATCCTTCGGTGGTCAGCACGTAATTATCCTGGCCGACCTCGAGCCATCGTGACATGAAATCTCCGTATCCCGGCGCCGCGCCGGCATGGTTGGTGCGAAGTTCTGGCCTCGATTCTACCCACCGGGCCTTAGAGATCGGCCAGCACCGAGCCCGGGTTCTCGATCGCGTCGGCCACGTAGCGCAGGAATCCGCCGGCGGTGCCGCCGTCGCAGACCCGGTGGTCGAAGGTGAGCGTCAGCTCGGTGACCTTGCGGACGGCGAGCTCGCCGTTGACCACCCACGGCTTGTCGATGATGCGGCCGACGCCGAGGATTCCCACTTCGGGGTGGTTGATGATCGCCGCGGAGCCGTCCACACCGAAGACGCCGTAGTTGTTCAGCGTGAAGGTACCGCTGCCCAGTTCGGCGGGTGTCGCCTTGCCGTCGCGGACGACGGCGGTGAGCCGCCGGATCTCGGCGTCCAGTTCGCGGGCGCTGAGTTTGTCCGCGTTGCGTACCGAGGGCACCATCAGGCCCCGGTCGGTTTGGGCGGCAAAGCCCAGGTTCACGCCGTCGAAGGCGACGATTTCCTGGCTGGTCCCGCCGTCGGCGTCCTCGGTGGTGACGATCCGGGTGTTCAGTTCCGGGTATTTCTTCAGCCCGGCGGTGACGTAGCGGGCGATGAAGGCCAGCAGCCCGGGAGTGTGGTGCGGGTCGGCCTTCTTCAGGGCCGCCCGCAGCTCTACGAGCGCGGTCGCATCCACGTCCACCCACACGGTGGCCTCGGGGATCTCGGATCGGCTCCGGCTCATGTTCGCGGCGACGGCCTTGCGGACGCCCCGCACCGGGGTGCGCCCGGTGATGCCCAGGCCGGTCCGCGAGTCGGTGTCCCCGGCAATCCGGCGCTCCGGCCCGGGCGTTTCAGCGGCCCGGGCGCCCGGCTGTTCGGCGGCGGGTTTGATGGCGGCCTCGACGTCGCGGCGCATGATCAGCCCGCTGGTTCCCGAGCCCTGCAGCTCGCYCAAATCCACGCCGTGGTCCCGCGCCATCCGCCGGACCAGCGGCGAAATCACGGCCCCCAGCTTGCCGGGAACCCGGGTCCGCAGCAACAGCAGGTCATCGGCTGCCTTCTCCTCCCCGGACACCTGCGCCACGGAGCTCTTGGACGCCCGGGTCCGCCGGGCAACCCCATGCCCGCCCGGGGTGCCGTAGCCGATCAGGACATTTCCGGAGCCGGCCTTCTCTTCCTCGCGGTAGACCTCGGCGGCAACCTCCTCAACAGCGGGGGCTACCCCCAGCGGCGTCACGGAGATCAGCGGTTTTCCGACGTCGAGGGTCTGGCCGGGCTCGCCGTGCAGGACGGCGACGGTGCCGGCGTACGGGGACGGGACCTCCACCATGGACTTGGCGGTCTCCACCTCGGCGATCGGCTGGTCGACGCGAATCTCATCGCCCACGGCCACGAGCCAGTTGACCAGCTCCGCTTCGGTCAGGCCCTCGCCGAGGTCCGGGAGGAGGAATACTTTGGGTTCGCTCATGGTCAGTCTTCCCACTGGAGGTCGTCGACGGCGTCGAGGATGCGGTCCACGCCGGGCAGGTAATAGTGCTCGAGTTTCGGGGCCGGGTACGGCACGTCGAAGCCGGTGACGCGGCGGATCGGGGCGGCCAGGTGGTGGAAGCAGCGTTCCTGGACGCGCGCCACAATTTCCGAGGCCACGGACGCGAAGCCGTGCGCTTCGGCGATCACCACGGCGCGGCCGGTCTTCCGGACGGATGCGCAGACCGTTTCGTCGTCGAACGGGACGATCGAGCGGACGTCGATCACCTCCAGCGAGCGGCCTTCCTCGGCGGCAGCGGCCGCGGCGGCGAGCGCCGTCGGGACGGACGGTCCGTAGGCGATCAGCGTGGCGTCCGTGCCCGGACGGGCGACGGCGGCACGGCCTTCGGAGGAGGTGCCGGACTCGGTGTTCGCCGTGTGCTCGGCGCGGAGCGCGTCCAGGTCCACCTGGTCCTTGGACCAGTACAGCTTCTTGGGTTCCATGAACATCACGGGATCGTCCGAGTCGATGGCTTCACGGAGCATCCGGTAGCCGTCGGCCACGGTGGCCGGGGTGAAGACCTTGAGGCCCGCGGTGTGCGCGTAGTAGGCCTCGGAGGAATCGCAGTGGTGCTCCACTCCGCCGATCCCGCCGGCGTAGGGGACGCGGATGACGATGGGCAGCTTGACGGTGCCCTTGGTCCGGTTGTGCATTTTGGCGACGTGGCTGACGATCTGCTMGAACGCCGGGTACGCGAAGGCGTCGAACTGCATCTCGATGACCGGGCGCATGCCGTTCATGGCCATACCCACGGCCATGCCCACAATGCCGGATTCGGCCAGGGGCGTGTCGAAACAGCGGCTCTTTCCGAAGGTTTTGGTGAGGCCGTCGGTGATGCGGAAGACGCCGCCGAGCATGCCGACGTCCTCGCCGAAGACCAGCACGGATTCGTCCGCGTGCATGGCGTCGGCCATGGCGGTGTTCAGGGCCTTGGCCAGGGTGATGGACTGCGGGCCGGTCTTCTCGGCGTCGCCGGCGGCCTTGGCGGCGGCGCGGGCGGTGGCGGCGCTGACGTTGCCGTTCGCTTCGGAGGACGTGGTGATGGTGGGGCTCATTTGCCGGCCGCCTTTGCTGCGGATGCGGTGGATGCGGCGTCGCGGGCCAGTTCGTCGGCGAGCATGGCGGACTGTTCCTTGAGCTGCGGGGTGGGCGTGGAGAAGACGTAGCTGAACAGGTCCTGGGGGTCCACGGGGACGTCCTCACCCAGGCCCTCGCGCAGCTGGGTGGCAACGGCTTCGGCCTGGTCGGCGATCCGGGCGGAGTTGTGGTCATCGAGCAGGCCGCGGCCTGTCAGGTAGGTCTTCATCCGGCTGACCGGGTCCTTGGACACCCATTCGGCCACTTCGCTGTCCTGGCGGTAGCGGGTGGCGTCGTCGGCGTTGGTGTGCGCCTGCATCCGGTAGGTGTGGGCCTCCACCAGCAGCGGGCCGGAGCCCTCGCGGGCGAGCTTCACGGCCCGGCCCAGCACGGCCAGGAGCGCCACCATGTCGTTGCCGTCCACACGTTCGCCGGCCATGCCGTAGCCGACAGCCTTGTGCGCCAGCGACGGGGCGACCGACTGGTGGGCCAGCGGCACGGAGATGGCGTACTGGTTGTTCTGGACGAAGAAGACCACCGGGAGGTGGAACACGGCGGCAAAGTTCAGCGCTTCGTGGAAGTCACCCTCACTGGTTGCCCCGTCGCCGCACATGGCCAGGACCACCGTGTCCTCGCCGCGGAGTTTGGCCGCGTGGGCGACGCCGACGGCGTGGAGCAGCTGCGTGGTCAGCGGGGTGCACTGGATGCCGACCTTGTGCTTGGCGGGGTCGTATCCGCCGTGCCAGTCGCCGCGGAACAGGGTCATGGTCTGCACCGGATCCACGCCGCGGGCCATCACGGCCACGGAGTCACGGTAGGTGGGGAACATCCAGTCCCCGTCGGACAGACACAGTGCCGCCGCGACCTGGCAGGCTTCCTGGCCGTGGCTGGACGGGTAGACGGCCATACGGCCCTGCCGGACCAGCGCGGAGTTCTGATCGTTGACGCGGCGCCCGACGACCAACTGCTCGTACGCGGCCAGCAGTTCGACGTCGTCGGGGAGGCCGTACTCGTGGCCGGGCTGCGCGCCCTGTTCCGCTTCGGCGTTCAAGGCGCCGTCCGGGCCGACGATCTGGATGGGGTGGCGGGCCGGCAGCATGTAGTCCTCGACCGTGATGCCGAACTTCAGGACGGCGTCGTGGGCGGCGTTCGGCGCCGAGCCGGGTTCGGGCTGCGCCGTACGTTCGGGCTGCGCCGTGCGTTGGGGCTGCTGCGCAGAATGGTCCGCGGAGATCGTCATTGGTCCGTCTTTCTGTAGCCACTATTCGCTCCCAGTATGGTCGGCGATGCCGTTTCGTATCCACCCCCGGCCGAAATCGTGGAGAAGTCCCGAATATTGCCCTAATCTGAAAGACAGAATGTAAGTGTGAGCTGGATTACCGGCGGGGGTTGTAGACAAATGGCAGAGGCCGAGGCGGACCAGGCGGTGCCGCTGGACGACGTGGACCGGAACATCATCGCGGAACTGACCCGCGACGGGCGGATGTCCGTGACCCAGGTGGCGGAGAACGTCCACATTTCCCGCGCCCACGCCTACACCCGGATTGCCCGGTTGACGGGTGAGGGCGTCCTGACCAAGTTCACGGCGCTGGTGGACCCTATCAAGGCCGGGCTGAAGTCCTCGGCGTATGTGACCCTGAAGGTCCGCCAGCACTCCTGGCGCGAACTGCGGGAGCTCCTCCGGGCGATCCCCGAGGTGCACCACATCGCCCTGGTGGGCGGCGACTTCGACGTCATCCTGCTGGTCCGCGCCGTGGACAACGTGGACCTGCGGCGGGTCATCTTCGACCAGCTGCAGTCCATGCCGGGGGTGCTGGACACCCAGACCTTCCTCGTGTTCGAAGACCTGGACACGCGCTAGCCGGGCCGTACCGCGTCAGTTCAGGAAGCCCTTGAGCCAGATTTTGAGCTCCTCGCCGAAGTCAACGCGCTCGGAGGCGATCGAGATGGCGGCCTTGAGGTAGCTCAGCTTGTCTCCGGTGTCGTACCGGCGGCCCTGGAAGATGACGCCGTGGACGCCGCCGCCTTCAGCATCCGACGCGGCGAGAACCTGCAGCGCATCCGTGAGCTGGATTTCCCCGCCGCGGCCGGGCCCGGTCTGTTCCAGGACGTCAAAAACCGCGGGGTGCAGCACGTAGCGGCCGATCACGGCCAGGTTCGACGGCGCATCCCCCGGAGCCGGTTTTTCCACCAGCCCGTCCACTTTGACGTAGTCCTCGCCGGGGATGGGGGTAACCGCGGCGCAGCCGTAGGCGCTGATCTGCGCGGGGTCCACCTCGATGAGCGCCACCACCGAGCCGCCGGTCCGCGCCTGGACCTCGATCATGGTGTCCAGCAGCCTGTCGCGTTCATCGATCAGGTCATCGCCGAGGAGCACGGCGAAGGGATCGTCCCCCACGTGTTGCCGGGCGCACAGCACGGCGTGGCCCAGGCCCTTCGGGTCGCCCTGCCGCAGGTAATGGATCGGCGAGATGTTGGACGCGTGCTGCACGGCCTCCAGGCGTTCGGTATCGCCCTTCAGCTCGAGGATCCGTTCGAGGGCCGGCGCCCGGTCAAAGTGGTCCTCCAGGGCACGCTTCTGCCGCCCGGTGATCATCAGCAGGTCCGTGAGACCGGCCCTGACGGCTTCCTCCACCACATACTGGATGGCCGGCTGGTCCACCACCGGCAGCATTTCCTTCGGCATCGCCTTGGTGGCCGGAAGGAAACGGGTCCCCAGCCCGGCAGCAGGTATGACAGCTTTAGTTACAGCTTTCCCCAGAGTCATAACCGAACTTTACAAGCGGGCCCGCGAAATGAGAATGGCTGGGAAAGACACATTCGCCGGTGGACCCGTTCAGAAAGGGTCCGCCAGCGGGGTGCGGACCTGTCTGACGTGTAAACTTTGGTCCGTCATTCCAGCGCTGGAAAATAGCATGCTGCCCGCCGCATAAACTCAATTGCGGCGGCGCCGCAGGAGTGGCCCACCAATCGATACAAGGCGCAAGACGGCATTCACCGCCGGCGCCGCGTTCCTTAGCTTCTGTTTCAGGGGGAGTTTCATGCAGTTTCAGGATTCGTCAGTACTTATTACCGGTGGAACAGGTTCTTTGGGGAAGGCGCTCACGCGTGAACTCCTGGACCGCCACGACGTGCGGCGGCTGGTCATCTTCAGCCGTGACGAACTGAAGCAGCTCGAAGCCCGCCGTATGTTCAACGACGACCCCCGGATCCGCTGGTTCATCGGCGACATCCGGGACCGGAACCGCCTGACACGGGCTTTCCACGGCGTTGACTACGTAATCCACGCGGCCGCCCTGAAGCAGGTGGACACCGCCGAATACAACCCGTTCGAATTTGTTAACACGAACATCATCGGCTCTCAGAACGTCATCGACGCCGCCATCGACGCGGGCGTGAAGAAAGTGGTGGCCCTATCCACCGACAAGGCATCCAGCCCGGTCAACCTCTACGGTGCCACCAAACTGAGCGCGGACCGCCTGTTCATCAGCGGCAACCACTACGCGGCGTCGTACGACACCCGTTTCTCCGTGGTGCGGTACGGCAACGTCATGGGTTCCCGCGGAAGCATTGTGCCGATCTGGCGCAAGCTCGCCGAACAGGGCAAGTCCCTGCCCCTCACGGACAAGCGGATGACCCGGTTCTGGATCACCCTCCAGCAGGCCGTCGATTTTGTGCTTGATTCCTTTGGCGTGATGCAGGGCGGCGAGCTCTACGTCCCCCGCATCCCCTCCGTAAAGATCGTTGACCTTGCCGAGGCCATCGCACCGGGCGCAGCGATGCATGAGATCGGCATCCGTCCGGGCGAGAAGCTCCATGAGGAAATGATTGCCCCGGACGACTCCCGCCGCACGCTGCAGCTGGACTCCCGGTACATGGTCATGCCGCACCTTGGCGGTTGGGGCTACAAGGAGCCAGCCGACGGCGCGCTGGTTCCGGATGGCTTCAGCTACCAGTCCCACACCAACGCCGAATGGCTGGGTGTCGAAGAGCTCCGCGAAATGCTGGCCAATGAGTTCTAGCCCCAGCGTGCTGCCCTATGGCCGGCACTCGATCGACGAGGCCGATATCTCCGCGGTGGTCACCGCACTGTCCGGCGACTGGCTGACCACCGGCCCCATGGTCGGTGAGTTCGAAGCCGCCATTTCGGCCGCCGCGGACGGAGCCGCCGCGGTGTCCGTGACCTCGGGCACTGCAGCCCTGCATGTGGCCTACGCCGCCGCCGGGATCGGTGCCGGCGACGAGGTGGTGACCACGCCGCTGACGTTTGTGGCGACGGCCGCCACAGCCGCCGTCCTCGGCGCCAAGATCGTCTTCGCGGATGTCGAACCGGACACCGGAAACCTCTCCCTTGACGCCGCGGCAGCCGCCGTAACGTCCAGGACACGCGCCATCACCGCCGTCGATTACGCGGGCCTGCCCGTGGATGCGACGGCGTTCAACGCCCTGGCCGCCCGGTCCGGCGCCGTCTTCATCGAGGACGCCGCCCATTCGGTGGGCTCAACGCTGCACGGCGTCCCGGTTGGTGCGACGGCGGACATCACCACGTTCTCCTTCTTCCCCACCAAGAACCTGACCACCGCCGAAGGCGGCGCGGTGGTCACCCCGCGCCCGGACCTGGAAGCCCGCGCCCGAAAGTTCAAGAACCACGGGCTGGAACGCGACCGGTCCAAAATGCGTTTCCCGGACGAAGGCCCGTGGCACCAGGAAGTGACGGACTTCGGCCTGAACTACCGGCTTCCCGACGTCCTGGCGGCGCTCGGCGTCAGCCAGTTCAAGAAGCTGGAATCGTTCAAACTCCGGCGTGCGGCGATTCACCGGGCGTACAACGACGCTTTCGCTGAGCTCAGCGACGCGCAGGTCCCGGTGCTGACGGACGGCGCCGCTCCGGCGTGGCACCTGTACCCGCTGCGTGTGCCCTCCGCCCGCCGGAAGGACATCTTCAACGAACTGCGCGGACTCGGCATTGGCGTCCAGGTCAACTACATTCCCGCCTACTGGCACCCCGTTTTCGAGGACCTCGGCTACCGCCGCGGGATGTGCCCCAACGCTGAGGCATACTATGCGGGGGAAATCTCGCTGCCCCTCTTCCCGGGCATGACCGACGGTGACGTGGACCGTGTCATCGAGGCCGTCCGCAAGGTCCTCCGTTGAGCAGCGCGGCGCCCGGCGGCGCGAAAGTTGTGGCCGTCATCCAGGCCCGGATGGGTTCGGCCCGGCTGCCGCGGAAGGTCCTGCGCCCCCTCGGCGCCAGGAGCGTGCTCAGCTGGGTGGTCCGCGCGGCCCGGGAGGCGCCCGGCATTGATCAGGTGGTGGTCGCGACCTCGGCATCTGCTATTGACGATCCGATTGCCGAGTTTGCCGCCGCGGAGAACGTGACTGTGGTCCGCGGCAGCGAAAACGACGTTCTGGACCGGTTCATCCAGGCTGCACGGCAGACCGAGGCCGACGCCGTTGTCCGGCTCACGGCGGACTGCCCGTTGCTGGACCCGGCAGTGATCGGCCAGGTCGCGGCCCTGTGGCGGCTGAACCCGGACCTGGACTACGTCTCGACCACCTTGGACCGCAGCCTGCCGCGGGGCCTGGATGTGGAGCTGGTCCGCGCCGGCGCCCTGGAGGAATGCAACGCCCGCACCGAGCCGCATCACCGGGCGCACGTCACCAGTGCCGTCTACGAGGAAGGCTCCGGCTTCAGCCAGGCCAGCCTGTCATTCCGGCCCGGGTCGGAGAAGTACCGGGTCACCCTGGACGTCGACGACGACGCCCGGCTGCTGGACGCGCTGGTGGCCCTTCTGCCCGACGCGGCACCGTCGTGGGGAACGATTGTGCGGCTGCTTGATGCGCACCCGGAGATCGTGGCGCTCAACGAGGCCGTGGTGCAGAAAGCGCTCATCGAGGGCTGAGATGAAGGTCCTCGTATGCTGCAGCGCCGCGAAGGAGGCGGGCGCCGGCCACGTTATGCGCTCGCTCGCCGTCGCGGAGGAGGCACTGGCCGCCGGGTGGGACGTGGTCTTCGCCGGGCGCATTGACCACCCGGTAGCCCGATCCGCCGTCGCCGGCCTCGGCATGGACGTGCTTGACGTGGAGCTGGAAAGTGCCGCGCTGGTGGCCGCCGCCCGGGCCGCGGGTGCGCAGCTGATCCACGTCGACTCGTATGGGCCGCTCCCCGGCCTGCGTGGCCTGGCCGCCGAAGCCGGCCTGGCCCTCTCCTCCATGGAGGACGGCGAGTATGGCCGGCGGCCCGCCGATCTGGTGGTGGACGCTTCGCCGGGCGGCGAGGGCGAGTTCCGCACGCCGGACGGGACCCTACGGCTGCTGCGCGGCCTGCGGGCGGCACCCATCCGGCGCGGCCTCCTGAACGCCCCGTCGCCGCCGCGAGGAACTGCTCCCCCGGACCGGCTGCGGGTCCTGGTCCTCATGGGCGGCACCGACGCGACCGGAATGACTGCCCGCGCAGTCCGGGCCTGGACCGGGACGGGTATCGCCTCGGAATGCCACGTGGTCACCCAGGCCGGCGACGAAGGCCTGGCCGCAGAGAGCGGAAACACCGCGATTTTCCGTCATGCCCCCGGCCCGGATGTGCCGCTGCTCTTCGGCAGCATGGATCTGGTGATTTCCGGGGCCGGAACCACAGTGTGGGAGCTCGCGGCCCTGCGGGTCCCCGCGGCCATCATCCAGCTGGTCCCGAACCAGCTGGCCGGCTACAACTACGCGGTCGCGCAGGGTTTTGCGGCGGGCCTCGGAACGTGGGACGCCTGGGACGACGGGACCGCCCGGGACCGGCTCCGCGAGCTGGGAACGGACGCCCGGCTCCGGGGCCAGCTCAGCCGGGCCGCCGAGCACGCCGTGGACGGCGCCGGCGCGCAGCGGATCGTCGCCCTCTGGCAGGAGATTGTGAACCGGCCCGCAGGAGTGAACGCGCGCCGTGCCGTACTGGAGGACGCAAGCCAGATCTTTGAGTGGCGCAGCGATCCGGCAGTCCGGGCCGCTTCACGGACCACGGACTCATTCTCCTGGGACAGCCATCTGGCCTGGTTCCAGGGGACCCTGGCCAACCCCGGACGCCTCCTGACCATCATCGAGGCGGAGGGGCGGCCTGCCGCCGTCGTGCGTTTTGACCTCCTGGCGGACCGCCCGGCCGGCTGGGAAGTGTCCATCACGGTCAGTCCGGACTTCCGCGGGACGGGGATGGGCGGCCGGGCACTGCGCGCCGCAGAGGAGCTGCTGCGCGGCGAACATCCGGACACGGAGATCACCCTGGTGGCGGAAATGTTGAAGACCAACCATGCCTCCCGCCGGCTCTTCGCCGCAGCTGGCTACGAGCCCCCGCCGCGCATGATGCCGGGCACCACGCCCGGCGACGCCCCGGGCGGTGGTCCGGCCGCGGGCGACGACGGAACGTGGGACAGACTGGAAAAGACCGACCCCCGCCCCGCTAAATAAGGTCCCAGGCCAGCGGTGTTCCCCGCACGCAGTCAGTGGCGAACGTCCGGCCGAGCACCAGGTCGAGGTCCTGCGGGGCCAGACCGCCCCCGGGCCGGATGGACCTGACGTTCTCCTCCGTCAGCACGTCGCCCTTCCGGACATCACGCACCACGTAAAGGGAGCGGCGGAGGCGGGCGCTCTCCGCTTCGCCGGAACTGACATTCAGGGTGGGGCTTCCCAGCGCCTGCCAGGCCGTCTCGCTCTCCCTCACCAGCGCGGCCAGCTCGTGCGGTTCCAGCGAGAATGCCGAGTCTACGCCGCCGTCGTTCCGGTCCAGGGTGACGTGTTTTTCGATGACGGATGCTCCGAGGGCGACGGCGGCAATGGCAGCGCCGATGCCCATGGTGTGGTCCGAGAGGCCCACGTGCACCCCGAAGGCATCGCGCAGCACAGGCAGGGTCCGCAGGTTCGACTCCGCCGGCGAGGCCGGGTAGGAGGACGTGCAGGCGAGCACCACCACCTGGTTGTTGCCTTCGCCCCGGATGACGGACAGCGCCGTCTCCACATCGGCGAGGGACGCGGCACCGTTGGAGAGGATGACGGGTTTCCCCGTCCGTGCCACGGTCCGGAGCAGGGCGGTGTCCCCGATCTCCAACGAAGCGATCTTGTAGACCTGGGCGTCCAAGTCCTCGAGCAGGTCCACGGCGGTGTTGTCGAACGGGCTGGAAAACGGAATCAGCCCCCGGCTGCGCGCCTTCTCGAAGATGGCCTCATGCCACTTCCACGGGGTGTGGGCCTGCTCGTAGAGGCTGTAAAGAGTCTGCCCGCCCCACAGCGGATGGTCAGCTGAGATCACAAACTCGGGCCGGTCACAGTCGATGGTGATGGTGTCGGCGGTGTAGGTCTGCAGTTTGACGGCGTCTGCGCCCGCGTCCGCCACCATGTCCACGATGTCCAGGGCGCGGGCCAGGTCTCCGTTGTGGTTGCCGGAGACCTCGGCGATGATGAACGGTTTATGTCCTGGCCCCACCTTGCGGGGACCGATGTTAATGTCAGCGGCGCTCATGCTCTACCTCATCTTGCTTCGAACGGTGGGTGGAAAGGATGCTTTGGTCCAGGATGCCCTCGACGGCATCCCGCAGGGCTGTGCGTGACGCGTGGCCTGTGAAGGCGACCAGCGAGGTCCGCAGGTCCGCCATGGACGCGCCGGCGTCCGCGGCGTCGTGACCGCCGTCGGCGAGTCCCAGCAGCGGGCTCGGGTGAAGGGCGACGACGGCGACGTCGGCCGGCAG
>NZ_JBFTNO010000031.1:0-22729 GCF_056397525.1 Arthrobacter sp. 05L45_2
GCGGTCGACGCCGCGCGTCCCGCCGCACCGGTGGCGAGGATCGCCGTCGTCGACCCCGCAGAACGCGCCCTGGCGCTGCACCTGCTCGACTACGACGCCACACTGCGGAAGGTGGCCGAACTGCTCGAACCGCACCGCCTGTGCGCGTACCTGTTCGAACTCGCCCAGCTGTTCACCTCCTTCTACGACCAGTGCCCGGTGCTCAAGGCCGACGAAACGGTCCGCGAATCCCGGCTGTCCCTGTGCGGTCTGGTGCTGCGCCGGCTCTCCAGCGGCCTGGAACTGCTGGGCATCGAGACGCCGGAGAACATGTGAGCCCGGCCGCGGAGCCGGCCGTGCCTGCCGCGGGAGGCGGTCTGGGTGCCGTCGAGGCGGCACGGGTTGCTGTCGCGGCGCTGATCGGGGCCGGGGTCCGGTATGTCGTGGTGGCCCCGGGCTCCCGTTCCGCCCCCATGGCTTATGCCCTGGCCGAGGCTGACGCAGCCGGCCGGGTGGAGCTGCTGGTCCGGATCGACGAACGCGACGCCGGCTTCACGGCTCTGGGCCTGGCCTTGGCCACCGGCGCGCCCGCCGCCGTGCTCACCACCTCCGGCACCGCCGTCGGCAACCTGCTCCCGGCCGTCATGGAGGCCAACCACGCCGCCGTGCCGCTGGTGGTCCTCTCGGCCGACCGGCCCGAGGAACTGCGCGGAACCGGTGCCAACCAGACCACCGTGCAGCCGGACCTTTTTGGCGACCATGTGCGTTTCGCCGCGGACGTCCCGGCGGGGGAGAACCCGCTCCGGGCCGTTGAGACCGCCCTCAGCGCGGCCACCGGTGCGTTCGAGGACATCCCGCCCGGACCGGTCCAGCTCAACCTCGCTTTCCGCGACCCGCTGATCCCGGCTGCCGGCGACGGCCTCGGCGAAGCCGCCGGGCGCCGGGTCTACCAGGCCGCCCGGCAGCCGCTGGCCCTGGACTTCCCGGCCGCCTCCCCAACGCTGCCCGAACGGCGCACCGTGGTCCTGGCCGGGCACGACGCCGGCCCGGTCGCCGAGGCGTTCGCCCGCGCCCACGGCCTGCCGCTGCTGGCTGAACCGTCCTCGAACGCCCGGTTCGGTCCGAACGCGGTGGGACCGTACCGGCTGCTGCTGGAGCATTTCGGCCCGGAGTCTGGCCAGCCGATCGAACGCGTCGTCCTGTTCGGCCGACCCACCCTGTCCCGGCCCGTGTCCGCCCTGCTGGCCCGCGCCGACGTTCCGTCCGCCCTCTACCAGCCCGTTCCGGTGGCCTGGTACGAGCCCGGCCGGCGCACTGAACTGCCCCTGGAGACCCTGGCGGACCTGGCCGACTTTGCCGGTAGTGGCCGGGCGGCGTGGCTCGACGCGTGGCTGCTGGCCGGTGCCGCCGCCCAGCACGCCTTGGATTCGGTGCTTTCCGGGCCGGGCGGTTCGGGCGGGGCCGCCTCGGGTCCGGCCGTCGGGGCCCTGGTTTGGGAGCACACCCGCGGGCAACTCGTCCTTGGCTCGTCCAACGGGATCCGCGACGTCGACCTCGCCGGAACCCCGTCRCAGGAGCCCCAGGCCACCATCTTCGCCAACCGCGGGCTGGCCGGGATCGACGGCACGCTCGCCACCGCCACCGGCATCGCCCTCGGAGGGCGGCAGGAAACCACTGTGCTCTTGGGCGACGTGACCTTCCTGCACGACGCCGGGGGCCTGCTGCTGGGGGCGGGGGAGACCGTGCCTGCGCTGCGGATCGTGGTCCTGAACGACGCCGGCGGGGCCATCTTCGGGCTGCTGGAGCACGGCGCCGTCGAACGGTCCGGCCGCTACGGCACCGCCGTCGAACGACTCTTCGGCACCCCGCACACCGTGGACCTTGCCGCTCTCGCTGCGGCGTACGGCGTCGCGCACCGCGTGGTCAGCACGACGTCGGACCTTGCGGCGGCCCTGGCCGGACCCGTGGAAGGCCGCAGCATCATCGAGGTCCGCACCGACCGCCACGGCCTCCGCGACCTGCACGGGCGCATCCGTACCGCCGTCTCCGCCGCGGTCGAAGGGGTCCTGGGCCGCTAGGTCCCGGGCCACCGCCCGCCGGATCGGCGACCCTCGTACCGCGTGGCGCGGCGCTCATCGCCGGGCGATGCGCTGGAGCGCCTTCGACGCCTGAATACCCGTCGCGCCCGGACAATGACGCAGCGCAGAACCGGAAGTGCGTCGAATTTTCCACATGGCAGTGACTCATAATGGTGTGATCTCCGCCGGTCTGGGAACGTCAGCCCATGACTGAGTTGCCTAGGTTGATCCTCGCCCGCGAACACATCGAGCACGGGCTTTCTTCCAAGGAGCTGGCAAGGCGCTGCCGCTCCGGGGCGTTGGTGCGGGTGCGCCAGGGCGTCTATGTCGACGGCGGCGTGTGGCGGGACCTGAAAGCCTGGGACCAGTACCGCATCCGGGTCAGTGCGGCCGCGGAGACATTCGTGGCCCCGACGATCTTTGCCCGGCACTCCGCGGCTTCCGTTTGGAAGATACCGACCATCGGGATCCGGCAGCCCATTCATGCTCTGACGCTGCATACCGACGGCGGCCGCTCACGGGCGGGCGTGCGGCGGCACTACGCGCGGCCGGCCGGGCTGGAGTATGTCGAACGGAACGGGCTGTTGGTGACAGGGAGGGTGCGCACTGTGCTGGATCTTGCCTCCTTCACGCCCTTTGTCGAGGCGGTGGTTCCCGTCGACCACGTCCTAAAACCCGACGTCGAGCAACGGCTGACTTCCCTGACGAAAGAGCAGCTTCTGGCCGGGATCGAGGGAAACTACTCGGCGGCTGCGGCTCGGCGCATCAGGACGGCGGTGCAGTTCGCTGACCCGAGGTCCGGGTCGGCGGGTGAGTCTTACGGGCGGGCGCTCATGCATGTGGCCGGGCTTCAGGCCCCGGACCTCCAACACGAGATTCGCGACGAGGCGGGACTTGTGGGCTACACGGACTATTACTGGGACGGCGTGCGGATTGCAGGTGAGTTCGATGGCGTCGAAAAGTACCTCAAACCTGAATACCTCAAGGGCCGGACGCAGGCACAGGCCGTCATTGATGAAAAAATGCGGGAAGACCGGATCCGGGCGCAGGGACATGGTGTGGTCCGGTGGGTATGGGCGGATCTGATGGAGCCAACCCGCCTGGAGCGGAAGCTTGCGGCGGCAGGGGTGCCTCGGCGTCGTGCCCGTTCCGCCCGGTGACGGTGGCGCACATACCCGGCGACGCGTACCGCGCCCCGCGACGCGCAAAATGTCCCGCGACGCGGAAATGCCCTGCCGCGCCCGGAATTCCAGGAGCGACAGGGCATTTGCGCGTCGACGGGCGCAGGGCGCGTCGGCCTACAGTACGCGGCTCAGGAACTCCTTGGTGCGGGCGTGCTGCGGGTTGGACAACACCTCGCGGGGGTCGCCGGATTCGACGACGACGCCGCCGTCCATAAACGTCAGCCGGTCGCCAACCTCGCGGGCAAAACCAATCTCGTGAGTCACCACAATCATGGTCATACCCGACTTGGCCAGGTCCTTCATCACGTTCAGGACGTCGCCCACGAGCTCKGGGTCCAGCGCGGACGTCGGCTCGTCAAAGAGCATCAGTTCCGGTTCCATGGCGAGGGCACGGGCGATCGCCACACGCTGCTGCTGYCCGCCGGAMAGCTGSGACGGGTAGTGGTCTGCGCGCTCAGCGAGACCCACCCGCTCCAACAGTTCCAGGGCGCGCTTGCGGGCAGCGGCCTTCGACTGGCCCTTGACCTGCACCGGGGCTTCCATGACGTTCTGCAGCGCCGTCTTGTGCGGGAAGAGGTTGAAGCGCTGGAAGACCATGCCGATCTCGCGGCGCTGGGCTGCGATCTCCTTGGTCTTCAGGTCATGCAGGCGGCCGTTGACCTCGCGGTAGCCGATCAGCTGGCCGCCCACGGAGATGCGGCCGGCGCTGATGGTTTCCAGCAGGTTCACGCAGCGCAGCATGGTGGACTTGCCGGACCCGGACGGTCCGATCACCACCGAGACCTCGCCCTGGTTGACCGTCAGGTCGATGCCCCGGAGCACATGGTGCTGCCCGTAGTACTTGTGCAGGCCCTCAATCGCGACCAGCGGCTTTTCTGTGGTGACGGTCATCGTGCACTCTCCTCAGGGAAGTCCGTCTTCAGTGAGCGCTGCGCATCAGCACCGGCAGCCGAGGCTTTCGCGGCTGCGGGATTGATGGCGGCCGGAGCCAGGTTGTCCACGCCCTTGCCGTAGTAGGCCTCGAGGTAGTGCTGGCCCACCATCAGGATGCTGGTGACCAGCAGGTACCAGAAGGCAGCCACGATCAGGAGCGGAATGGGCAGGTAGATGCGGTTGGCCAGCGCGTTGGTGGCGAAGGTCAGGTCCAGGGTGAACGGCACGGCCAGGACCAGGGACGTGGTCTTGAGCATGCCGATGGTCTCGTTGCCCGTCGGAGGGACAAYGATCCGCATTGCCTGTGGCAGGATGATCCGCCACATGATCTTGCCCTTGGACATACCGAGCGCCTCGGCCGCCTCCGTCTGGCCCTTGTCAACGGACTTCAGGCCGGCACGGAAGATCTCGGCCAGGTAGGCGGACTCGTTGAGTCCCAGGCCAAGAATCGCCGGGATCAGGCCCTTGCTGGGATCCGAAAGCGCGTAGCTGAACAGCTCCGGCCCGAACGGGATGCCCACGGTGATGGCCGGGTAGAGCACCGTCACCAGGCCCCAGAACAGCAACTGGGTGTACACGGGGGTGCCGCGGAAGAACCAGACCCACAGCCAGCTGGTGTAGCGCAGGACGGGGTTGTCCGACTGCCGCATGACAGCCAGCAGGATGGCCAGGACAATGGCCAGGACCATCGAGGTGACCGTCAGGAACAGAGTCCACGCAACACCCTGGACTACTTTGACGTCCAGGATGTACGTTGCGACGACGTCCCAGCGGAAGTTGGGGTTCGTGAAGGCGCTTTGCACCATCAGCAGCAGGGCGCCGCCGATGATCACGGCGCTGATCCAGCGGCCCGGGTGCCGCACGGGCACGGGCTTGTTCAGGACCGGTGCTGCATGGTTGTGCTGAGTTTCCATCCCTACCCCTGTTGAGTTGTCTGTGGCGGGAAGACTCAAGACGCGGCCGCCGGGTTGACCTCGGACTTGGTGATGGCGCCCTCAGCGTTGCCCCAGGCCTCGAGGATCTTCTTGTAGGAGCCGTCGGCGATCAGCTTGGTCATGGTCTTCTGCATGAGGTCGGCCAGGGCGGTATCCGACTTGGCGACGGCGATGCCCTGCGGGGCGGCGTCGTAGACGTCGCCGAGCTTCTCCAGCTGGCCGTTGGTCTGGCTCAGCGCGTAGCCGATGATGGGCGAGTCCGCCGCCATGGCGTCGATGCTGCCGTTGACCAGGCGCGTGGTGACGTCAGTCTGGTTCTTCAGCGTGATGATGTCGATGGGCTTCTTACCCGCAGCCGTGCACTTCTTGTTGCGGCCGGCCAGGTCCGGATCCTCCTGGACGGTGCCGGTCTGAACGCCGATCGCCTTGCCGCACACGTCATCGAGGGAGAAGCCCTTCGGGTTGCCCTTCTTGACAGCCCAGGCGGTGCCGGCGTTGAAGTAGCTGACCATGTTTACCGCTCCGAGGCGCTCCTTGTTGATGGTGAAGGAGGAAATGCCGAGGTCGTACTTCGGGCCGAGGGCGGGCAGGATCCCCGTGAATTCCGCGGTCTGCACCTGGACCTTGAGGCCCAGGGTGGCGCCAATTGCCTTGGCGATATCGACGTCGTAACCCACCGGGGTCTGGCCGTCGGTGCCGAGGAACTCGGCCGGGGCGTAGCTCGTGTCCGCGCCGACGGTCAGGGTGCCCTTGGACTTGATGGCCGCGGGGACCATGGCCGCCAGCGAGTCGTCTTTCTGGACCGTCGTGGGGTCGAAGCTTGCCGACGCGGCGCCGGAAGGAGCGGGTGCGCCGCCGGTGCCGGTTTCGGAGGCGTTGGTGCAGCCGGAAAGGGCCAGGGCGCCGATGGCAAGGACCGCGGTGGCCGCGAACTTGGGGCTGCTCAGGAGCGAACGGGAGATCTGCATTTTTCTTACCTTTTGTTGCAGGGGCTGCGAAAACTAAGTCGGGTTATAGTGTATCGCCGAACAAGAGATGTACGTCACAGAAAACTTAGTTTCACTATTGGATAACTAACCAGAGGCGAAATGCAAGGCTGCGGCGAAGAAGCCTGTCTGTGACTCCGGATTCCTCCGTGGGGGCGCCGTTCGTGTGCAGGGCGTGCTTCGGCGACGGGGCGCGGGGGACCGGGCGCCCCCGGCGGGGTTAGTTGCTGATCCCGAGGGCTTCCAGCATCGGCCGGAACTTCGCCCACGTCTCGGCAAGTTCGGCTTCGGGCACCGAACCCTCCACTACGCCGCAGCCGGCATAGAGCCGCACCGTGTCCGGACCCTCGATGACCGCGCCGCGCAGGGCGATGCCCCACTCGCCGTTGCCCGCCGCGTCGAGCCAGCCGACCGGCCCGGCGTACGGCCCGCGGTCCAGGTGCTCAAGCTCGCGGATGAGGGCACCCGCCACGCCCGTGGGCGTCCCGCAGACCGCGGCTGTGGGGTGCAGGGCGTTGATCAGCGCCAGGCAGGTGGGCACGTGGCCCTCCACCTCGGCGAGTTCGGCCTTGACGTCGGACGCCAGGTGCCACACGTTCGGCAGTTCCAGGATGAACGGCTCGCTGTGGGCGTTCATCGCCTCGGAGAAGGGGGCGAGCTGGGTGGTCAGCGACTGGATGGCGATGTCGTGTTCGTGCCGCTGCTTCTCGGATCCGGCCAGG
Organism: Arthrobacter sp. 05L45_2; assembly: GCF_056397525.1. Classification (NCBI taxonomy): domain Bacteria; kingdom Bacillati; phylum Actinomycetota; class Actinomycetes; order Micrococcales; family Micrococcaceae; genus Arthrobacter; species Arthrobacter sp. 05L45_2. The sequence continues at coordinate 6,818 of NZ_JBFTNO010000031.1, forward strand.
ACGCGCTCGGCGAACTCCAGCGGGGAACCGGCCATCCCGTCGGCGTCGCGCCGGTCCAGGGTGCCGGCCAGGACGCGGGCCTGCGCGGTACGGCCTTCGACCTGGATGAGCATTTCGGGGGTGRATCCCACCAGCCCGTCGACGCCGTAGGTCCAGCATTCGCGGTACCTGACCGACAGCTCCCGCAGGATGCTGGCGGCGTTCGCACCGTCGGGCACGGTGGCCACGATGTCGCGGGCCAGCACCAGCTTCTCCAGCGCCCCGGTGCGGATTTCGGCGACGCCGGCGGCGACGGCAGCCATCCAGTCCGCCTCGCTGAGCGAGCCGGTGGTCAGTTTCGCGTCGCGTGCCGCCTGCGGATCCGCCGACGTCGACGACGACGCCGGGTCTCCCGCCGCCGGGTCCGCCGACGCCGACGACGCTGCCCCGCCGCCGTCGGCGTCCAGCCAGCGGGCCAGGGCGGCGCGGGCGCCTGCCTCGGTGAGCTCGCCGTCGTCGAACGTCAGCTGGGTCAGCCAGGCCGTACCGTCGCGCAGGCCCACCACGATTTCGGGCACGATCAGCCGGGAGGCGTGCGCGGACACCTTGGAGAAAGCGAAAGAGCCGAAAGCGACGGGGCCGGTGCCGGGGCCGCCGACCGCGTCTGTGACGTCGGCCTCAAGGACCAGGTGCCGCCACCAGATGTCCGCCTCCAGGAACCGGTCCGGCCCCGTGGCCGTGAACCTGGCGACCTCGCCGAAGCCGACCAGCCCGGCTTCGCGGCGGGTCCAGCACAGCACGTCGTCACGGACCAGAAACGACGGCAGCCCCCCGGGGAACGAATCTGCTTCGAGGGGGACTGTCAGGGTCCTGATAATTCTGTTACGGAACGCGCTCGTCATGATGAGACAACACTACTCCCGCCGCGCGCCGCGCCCCGGCCCGGACAGTGGTTAGGGGGTGGGTCGAAGATTTGAGACAATAACGGGGTGAACCGAGCATCCTTGGATAAGCGTCCGGACGAAGTAGCCACGATGTTTGACGACGTCGCCCCCAAATACGACGTCGTCAATGACGTCCTGTCGATGGGGCAGACGCGCCGCTGGCGCCGTGTGGTGGTCGAGGCCATGGACGTGAAAGCGGGCCAGCGCGTGCTGGACCTCGCCGCCGGGACCGGCACCTCCAGCGAGCCGTACGCCGACGCCGGGATCGACGTCGTCGCCTGCGACTTCTCCCTCGGGATGCTCAAGGTGGGCAAACGCCGCCGCCCGGACATCGATTTCATCGCCGGGGACGCGACCCGCCTGCCGTTCGCGGACAACACCTTTGACGCCAGCACCATCTCCTTCGGGCTGCGCAACGTCAACGAACCCAAGAAGGCGCTGGCCGAGATGCTCCGGGTCACCAAGCCCGGCGGACGCCTGGTGATTGCCGAGTTCTCCCAGCCCGTGGTGCCGCTGTGGCGGACCATGTACACCGAGTACCTGATGCGCGCCCTGCCCGCGATCGCCGTCAAGGTCTCCTCCAACCCGGACGCCTACGTCTACCTCGCCGAGTCCATCCGCGCCTGGCCGGACCAGGACCACCTCGCGGCGTGGCTGCAGGAAGCCGGCTGGGAAACTGTCACCTACCGCAACCTCAGCGGCRGCATCGTGGCCGTCCACCGCGCTCAGAAGCCGGCCGGCCCCGCAGCGGGTCCCGCCGCCGGAGCCGCGGCCGTGGCCAAGCACACCGGACCCGTGGCCAAACTGCGCCGCAACATCACCCGGCCCGAGCGGTAGCTGACCCCTGCCGTGAAAGTACTGATGGTCGGGGCTGGTCCGGCCGGATCCACTGCCGCGTTCTACCTGGCGCGCGCCGGCCTGGATGTCACGGTGCTGGAGAAGACCAGTTTCCCGCGTGAGAAGGTCTGCGGCGACGGACTGACCCCGCGGGCGGTCCGGGAAATCCAGAAACTCGGCCTGCCGCACCCCGAAACCGAGGGCTGGCGGCGGAACAAGGGGCTGCGGCTCATCGCCGGCGGACGCTCCATCGAGCTGCCCTGGCCCGAGGTTTCCGACTTCCCGCAGTACGGCCTGATCCGCACCCGCCTCGGTTTCGACGAGGAACTGGCCCGGCACGCCCAGGCCGCCGGCGCCGTCGTGCTCGAACGCCACAGCGTCACCGAGGCGCTTCGCTCAGAGGACGGGCGCGTGACCGGCGTCCGCTCCGCACTGCTGGACGATGCCGGCCGGAAAACCGGCGAGACGCGGGACTTCAACGCCGACGTCGTCCTGGCCGCCGACGGCAACTCCACCCGGACCGCCGTCTCCCTCGGCATCCAAAAGCGCGACGACCGGCCGCTGGGCGTGGCCGTGCGCACCTACTTCACCAGCCCGCGGCACGACGACGACTGGATGGAAGGCTGGCTGGAGCTCCCTGGACGCGACGGCAAGCTGCTGCCCGGCTACGGCTGGGTGTTCGGCGTCGGGGACGGCACCTCCAACGTGGGCCTTGGCATCCTGAACTCCTCCAAGGAATTCGGGAAGCTGGACTACAAGCAGGTCCTGCGCGAATGGACCGCCGGCATGCCGCGGGAGTGGGGCTTCACCCCGGAGAACCAGGTGGGCGAGATCCGCGGTGCCGCACTGCCCATGGGGTTCAACCGCACCCCGCACTACTCGCCGGGCCTGCTGCTGCTGGGCGACGCCGGCGGCATGGTTTCCCCGTTCAACGGCGAGGGCATCTCCTACGCGATGGAGTCGGCCCGCTTCGCCGCGGAGTTCATCCTTGACACCGCCGCCCGCTCGGCGTCGGCCGGCTGGAGCGGGGCCGACGCCGATGCGCGCCTCGCCGGTTACGCCGACTTCGTCCGGGAACAGTGGGGATCGCACTTCACGCTGGGCCGGGCCTTCGCCGCCGTGATCGGCAAGCCGGCCGTGATGAAACTGGCCCTCCGGACGGGCATGCCCATCCCTGTGCTGATGAAGTTTGTGGTCCGGTTGCTCGCCAACCTGACCGATCCCTCGGCCAAGGGCATCGAGGACCGGATGATCCGGATCCTGGAGGCCCTGGTCCCGGCCACGTCCAACACCCGGCCCGTTCCAGACTCAAATCCGCGGATTCCGCAACAAAAAGTTAGGGTTAACCCGTGACCAACTCTGCAGACCAAAGCTGGACGCACGCCGGACACGGCCTGCCGAGCGCCGAACCCAGCCTCAACACCACCGCCATCGCCACCGGCCTCCAGCTGCCGGCAGGCTTTGCGGCCATCGCCGGGGACCCGGAACTGGGCCCGGCCATCACCACCAACCTGGCCCGGGTGGAAAAGAAGCTCCGCGAGGCGATCGCCAATTCCGATCCGCTGGCCGACGCMACCTCCCGCCACCTCGTTGAAGCCGGCGGCAAGCGCATCCGTCCGCTCCTGACCCTGCTCTGCGCCCACCTCGGCGACGCCTCCCTGCCTGCGGTGGTGCAGGCCGCCGTCGTCGTCGAACTCACGCACCTGGCCACGCTGTACCACGACGACGTGATGGACTCCGCRCCCTWCCGCCGCGGYGCCCCCACSGCGCACGARGTCTGGGGCAACTCSGTRGCCGTGCTGACCGGCGACCTCATCTTCGCCCGCGCCTCGATCCTGGTTTCCGAGCTGGGGTCCCGCGCCCTGGGSATCCAGGCCCGGACCTTCGAGCGGCTCTGCCTGGGCCAGCTGCACGAGACCGTGGGCCCGCGCCCGGATGAGGATCCGGTGGCGCACTACCTCTCCGTCATCGCGGACAAGACCGGTTCCCTGGTGGCCGCTTCCGGCCAGCTCGGCGCCATCTTCGCCAACGCCGATCCGGACTTCGAGGCCCTGCTGGTCGAATACGGCGAGAAAGTGGGGGTGGCGTTCCAGCTCGCCGACGACGTCATCGACGTCACCGGCGTCAAGGTAAAGTCCGGCAAGTCCCCGGGCACGGACCTGCGCGAAGGGGTTCCCACCCTGCCGGTGCTGCTGCTGCGCAAGGCCGCCGACGACGGCGACCAGTCCGCCGTCGAGCTGCTGACCCTGATCGACGGCGACCTCAGCTCCGATGAAGCCCTGGCCGAGGCCGTGGCCGGACTGCGCGAACACCCGGTCACCGCCGAGTCCTGGCGTGTGGCACGCGTCTGGGCCGACGAGGCGATCGCCGCCCTGGCGCCGCTTCCGGCCGGTGTGGTCAAGGATTCCCTGACCAGCTTCGCCCACGCCGTGGTGGACCGCAGCAGCTAGCAGCGGAACGGCCGCGCGCATCTGCCGCGGCGGGGGGAGTGCCTCCCGAGCCTTAAACCGGAATGGCCCCGGTTCTTCACAACGTTACGAGTCGTCCGTTGTGCGGAACCGGGGCCATTTCTCCGTTCGCATCAGATCCACCGGAGGCATTTGGTGAACCCACGAACGAGCATATGACAGTTGTGTCACATTGTCTAGCCGACTTGTAAATCGACTGTCACGGGTTGTCGACGTGGGCCTTCGGCCGGGTGGGGGCACATTGCGGCCTTGGGGGAGGGTTCGGGCCGTATTCGACGGCGTGTCCGCGCCAAAGCGCCCCGGGGCTGTCGCGCGGACGGGCCGGACTTGTCCACATGACGTCGAGCGCCAGGCGGCTCTAGGCTCCCGGCGGGGCACACTTGCGACGTGAATGTTGCCTCCTACCTTGCTGCCCGGGGCGGTACCGCCACCGCAGCCGCCTTTCGCCAGGCGGGATTCAGCCGCCATCGGATCACGGAGTCGCTGGCCGGTGGCGACATTGTGCGGCTCCGCCCCGGGCACTACGGGCTGCCTGCGGATACCAGCGATTACCGGGCGGCCCGCGAACTTAGGGGCTTGCTGACCTGCCTATCGGCCGCCCCGGGGTACGGCTTATGGACGTTGGTGCCGGCCCGGTCCCTGCATCTGTGTCCCGGGCACCGCTCGGCGCCGCCCGGGTCCGTTCCGCATGGCCGCTGCCGGCACCCCCGGCACCCGTGGCTCCCCCTGGCCGGGCTGGCCGACGTGCTGGTCCACGCGCTTCGCTGCCTGCCGGAGACGGAGGCTCTGGTCATGACCCAGTGCGCCGTGGGCCGCGGAGACATCACTCTGGGGTTCCTCCGGAGCAGGCTCCCGGGAAACCGCAATGCCCGCGCCCGGGCGGTGCTGGACCTGGTCATCCCCAGGGCCGATTCGCTGCTGGAAGTACTCGCCAACCGGGCTTTTTGCCGGGCCGGACTTCAGGTATCCCGGCACGTTGATATTCCGGGCGTGGGCGAAGTCGACTTCCTGGTGGAGGGTTGCCTCGTGGTGGAGACCGACGGTGCCACACACCTGGAGTCCCGCCAGGTCAAAAAAGACCGCCGGCGTAACAACGCGACCGTCCTCGGAGGTTACCTGGTGCTCAGGTTCGGCTACGACGACGTCGTCCATCACCCGGAGAGGATGGTAGCCGACGTCGTCCGCGTGCTGGAGTTGTGGCGCGGGGGTGCCTTCCGGCCGTGATAACCCACAGCCCAGCGGCACGACGGGGCTTCTTCGGCGCCGCAGCCCGGTAACCCCGGGCCCGGCGGCGGCGTGTCCGTGTCAATGTGCCCCCGGACGGCGGCTAGCCCGGAGAAGCCAGCCCGGGAACCTGAAGGGTGGCTAGTCCTCGTCCTCGTCGTTGAACGCCCACTCGAACATGTCGAAAACGAACTCGGAGAACGTGCCTTCCTCGCTCTTCCACTGGCCGCGGGCGTTGTTGCGGCGGTAAACAATGGGGTCCGGGACGCCGAGGTCGCCCACGCGGAACCCCCAGGTGAACTGTTCTTCCTCGTCTTCGAGGAACATCAGGAAACCTTCGTCGTCGACCTCGAGCTCCTCGGGGTCCCAGAAGTAGTGGTACGCCTCCATGAGGTCTTCGCAGCCGCCGAGGGCCAGGTAGAACTCGCGGAGGACCAGCGGAACCTGGAACTGGTGTTCGGCGAGGGCCGCGTCGAGCTCGTCGGCGGCCAGCCCGTCCTCTTCCTGCCATTCGTCTTCGAGATACTTCGGAACAAGCGCGCGGAACTTCTCGAGGAACATGTCAGTCATGCTCTTATCCTAGCTAATCCCGGGGCCCGGTTTCGGCCGCACCCGGGCGCAGCCGGTGCCACCCGCGAACGGCCAAGGGGGCCACCCAGCGGCGCCGCCAGGCGGTGACGCGGAAGGCGAAAACCAGGGCCGCCACGGCGCTGGCGGTCACGGCGTTAAACACCCCGCTGACTGAGAGGGCCACGGTCAGCGCCGCCCCGGTGAACGCCGGCAGCGCGTAGATGTCCTTGGGATCGAACAGCTGCGGCACCTCATTGGCCGTGATGTCCCGCAGCAGGCCGCCGCCCACCGCCGTCGTGACCCCCAAGAGAACAGCCTCCACCGGATGCATGCCCGCGGCGAGGGCCTTCAGGCTACCCGTGATGCAGAACAAGGCCAGCCCGCCGGCGTCGAACAGGACCAGCAGCGAAGTGAAGCGCTGGACGCTGGAGAACAGGAAGTACACCAGCACCGTGGCCAGCAGCGGGGGAACCAGGTACGCCGGGTTGCTGAACGCCGCGGGCGGCCCTGTGTTGATGATGATGTCGCGGATGACGCCGCCGCCCAGGCTCACCACGGAGGCCAGCAGCAGCGAGCCCACGATGTCGAACTGCTTGCGCGCGGCCAGCAGCGACCCGGAGACCGCGAAGAAAAAGACGCCCGCCAGGTCGAGCCAGACCATAACGAGGCTAAAGGAGAAGGTCATGGGCGTTCCGGTCGGGTGCGAGGGGCGGATGGGGCGGCTCCAAGGTTACGCTAACGGCTATGAATAGCCCCATCCTGATCGCCTGCGCCCACGGCACGTCCAGCACCCAGGGAGCGGCGGAGGTCAATGCCCTGCGCGACGGGATCGCCGCCCTGCGCCCCGGGCTTGACGTGCGCGAGGCCTACGTCGACGTCCAGGACCCGGAGCTGCCCGCCGTCGTCGCCGGACTGCCCGTGGGGGAGCCCGCCGTCGTGGTGCCCCTGCTGCTCAGTGTCGGGTACCACGTCAAGGTGGACATCGCCCGGGCTGTGGAAGGCCGGCCGGGCACCGCCGCGGCGGCGCCGCTGGGACCGGACCCCCGGCTGGCCGCACTGCTGGACCAGCGGCTGCGCGAAGCAGGAGTGACAGACAACGACGCCGTCATCCTCGCCGCAGCGGGCTCCTCCGACGCGACCGCCGCGGAAAACGTGGAGGAACTCGCCGGCCAGCTGCGCGCCCTGCGGCCCAACAGGATCGTGCCCGCCTACGGTGCGTCRGCCACGCCGTCCGTGCCGGAGGCCGTGGCCATGCTCCGGGAGGAAGCCGCGGGAGGCGCCGGCGCCGGGCTCTCCGCCGGAGCCGTGGACCTGGGCGGCCGCGTAGTCATCGCCTCCTACCTGCTGGCCCCGGGCTTCTTCCACGACCAGCTCGCCAAGGCCGGCGCGGACCTGGTCACCGCCCCGCTGCTGCCGTCCCCCCTGCTGGCCGAGATCGCCCTGGCCCGGTACGACGCGGCGGTCGCCCGCACTACATGACGAAATGTTGCCCAAGGTGACCCCGCGTTTCTGAACCTTTGTGACGCCATTACGGCCACCCCTACAGTCGATCCATGACTGATACAGCTCTAGCCGGAGCGTCCCGGGACCAGGCCGACGCGGCCCGCGCCAAACGCCCTGCCCGTCCCGCGGCCAAACCGCACGGTCAGTGGAAAGTGGATGGAACCGCCCCGCTGAATGCCAACGAAAGCTGGAAACAGGAAGACAACGGACTGAACGTGCGGGAGCGGATCGAATCGGTCTACGCCAAACGCGGATTCGACTCGATCGACGGCACGGACCTGCACGGCCGCTTCCGCTGGTGGGGCCTCTACACCCAGCGCAAACCGGGGATCGACGGCGGCAAGACCGCCACCCTGGAACCGCACGAGCTCGAGGACAAGTACTTCATGCTGCGGGTACGGATCGACGGCGGCGCCCTCACCACCGAACAGCTGCGCGTCATCGGCCGGATCTCCGTGGACTTCGCCCGGGGCTCGGCCGACCTCACCGACCGGCAGAACATCCAGCTGCACTGGATCCGGGTCGAGGACGTGCCGGAGATCTGGCGCCGCCTCGAAGCTGTGGCCCTTTCCACCACAGAGGCCTGCGGCGACGTGCCCCGCGTCATCCTCGGCTCCCCGGTGGCCGGCATCGCCAAGGACGAGATCATCGACCCGACGCCGCTGATCCACGAACTCRCCGAACGCTTCATCGGCGATCCCGAACTGGCCAACCTGCCCCGCAAATTCAAGACCGCCATCACCGGGCACCCCAGCCAGGACGTGGTCCACGAGATCAACGACGTGGCCCTGGTGGGCCTGGTCCACCCCGAACTCGGCGCCGGGTACGACCTCTGGGTGGGCGGGGCGCTGTCCACCAACCCGATGCTGGGCAAACGCCTCGGCGCCTTCGTCCGGCCCGACCAGGCCGCCGACGTGTGGCTCGGCGTCACCAGCATCTTCCGCGATTACGGCTACCGGCGCATGCGCACCAAAGCCCGCCTGAAATTCCTGCTGGCCGACTGGGGAACCGAAAAGTTCCGCCAGGTCCTTGAGGACGAATACCTCGGCTACAAACTCGACGACGGCCCGGCGGCTCCCAAGCCGTCCACCCCGGGTGACCACATCGGCGTGCACGAACAGAAGGACGGCAAGTACTTCATCGGCGCCACCCCGCTGGCCGGCCGGCTCTCCGGCAGCCAGCTGGTGGAGCTCGCGGACACCCTCGAGGCCCGCGGCTCACAACGGCTGCGCACCACCCCGCACCAGAAGCTGGTGGTCCTGGACGTTCCCAAAGACCAGGTGGAACCACTCGTAGCCGAGCTCGACGCCCTTGGCCTCTCCGCCCGGCCGTCCGTGTTCCGGCGGGGCACCATCGCCTGCACCGGCATCGAGTTCTGCAAACTCGCGATAGTCGAAACCAAGGTCACCGCCGCCACCGCCGTGGCCGAACTGGAGCGCCGGCTCGCCGACCTGGTCGAAACCAAGCAGCTCCCGCAGGCGCTGTCACTGCACATCAACGGCTGCCCCAACTCCTGCGCCCGGATCCAGACGGCGGACATCGGCCTCAAGGGCATGATGCTGCCGACTCCCGACGGCGATCCCACCCCGGGCTTCCAGGTCCACCTTGGCGGCGGACTCGCCTCCGACAACCGGGAAGAGGCCGGCCTCGGCCGCACCGTCCGCGGGCTCAAGGTCACGGCCGGTGAGCTGCCGGACTACGTCGAACGTGTGGTCCGGAAATTCGTCGCGGACCACGCCGAAGGGCAGAGCTTCGCCGAATGGGCCTTTGCTGCCGAGGAGGGGGACCTCCAGTGACCACCGCTCTCCGGACCCACGACGAGCTCAAGGCCCTGGCCGAGGCCGGCGCAGCCGAGCTCGGCTGGGACACCCCGGCCCGTGACGTCATCGCCTGGGTKGCCCGCCATTTCGAGCTCCCGGCCGTCGCGGTAGCCTGCTCCATGGCCGACGCCGTACTCCCGGCCCTGGTCGCGGACCAGCTGCCCGGCGTCGACGTCCTCTTCCTCGAAACCGGCTACCACTTCCCGGAAACCTACGCCACGCGCGACGAGGTGGCCGCGAACCTGCACGTCAACGTCGTGGACGTGCTGCCGGAAACCACCGTGGAACAGCAGGACCGGCTCCTGGGCAAGGACCTCTTCGCCCGCGACGCCGCCCAGTGCTGCGCGCTGCGCAAAGTGGCACCCCTGCGACGCACCCTCGCCGGCTACGAACTCTGGTTCACCGGTGTCCGCCGCGACGAAGCCCCCACCCGCACCAACACCCCGCTGGTCAGCTGGGACGAGGCCAACGGCATGGTCAAGGTCAACCCGGTCGCGGCCTGGACCTTCGACCAGTTGGTGCAGTACTCCGATGACAACCTCCTGCCCGTCAACCCGCTGCTTTCCCAGGGCTACCCGTCGATCGGCTGCCAGCCCTGCACCCGCAAGGTAGCGCCCGGCGACGATCCCCGCGCAGGACGCTGGGCAGGAACCGACAAGACAGAATGCGGACTTCACGTATGAGCAACTTGAGTACGACGACGACCACGGCTGGCTTCGCCTCCGTGGCGGGCTACGCCTCCACAGCAGATGCCGCCCCCGCCCCTTCGCCGGACGGCGATGCTGCAAGCAGCATCCCGAGTTCGACCGCTCTGCGGTCGGGTCACCTGAACGGCGCAGCCCCGGCCCGCCTGTCGTCTTTGGACACATTGGAATCCGAGGCGATTCATATCATCCGTGAGGTGGTGGCCGAGTTTGAGAAGCCGGCGTTGCTGTTCTCCGGCGGCAAGGACTCCGTGGTGATGTTGCACCTGGCTACCAAGGCGTTCTGGCCCGGGAAGGTGCCTTTCCCCGTGCTGCACGTGGACACCGGGCACAACTTCCCGGAGGTCATCGAGTTCCGGGACCGGACCGTGGGACGGCTGGGGCTCAAACTCGTCGTCGGGAGCGTCCAGGAGTTCATTGATTCCGGTGAGTTGGCCGAACGCGCCGACGGCACCCGTAACCCGCTGCAGACGGTGCCGCTGCTGGACGCGATCCAGCGCAACAAGTTCGACGCCGTGTTCGGTGGCGGCCGCCGGGACGAGGATAAAGCCCGGGCCAAGGAGCGGATACTGAGCCTTCGGGACGAGTTTGGCCAGTGGGACCCGCGCAACCAGCGGCCCGAACTGTGGAACCTTTACAACGGCCGCCACACCGTGGGCCAGCACGTCCGGGCCTTCCCCATCAGCAACTGGACCGAGCTGGACGTGTGGCGCTACATCGAGCGCGAGAACATCGAGCTGCCTGGCCTCTACTACGCCCACGAACGGCAGGTCTTCGCCCGTGATGGCATGTGGCGCGCGGTGGGCGAGGTCTCGCAGCCGCGCGAGGACGAGGCCGTCATCACCAAAACGGTCCGCTACCGGACCGTCGGCGATATGTCCTGCACCGGCGCCGTGGAATCCGCCGCCGTCACCGTGGGCGACGTCGTCATCGAAGTCGCCGCCTCCACCATCACCGAACGTGGCGCCACCCGGGCCGATGACCGCATCTCCGAGGCCGCCATGGAAGACCGCAAGAAGGACGGCTATTTCTAATGAGTACCACTGCAACCGTGCCTGACTCCGCCGCCGCGAGCCTCGGGCTCGCCTCCGCCTCGCTGTTCCGGTTCGCGACCGCCGGATCGGTCGACGACGGCAAGTCCACCCTGGTGGGCCGCCTGCTCCACGACTCCAAGGCGATCCTCGCCGACCAGCTCGACGCCGTCGCCCGGACGTCCGCGGACCGCGGATTCGGCGGGGCCGGGGCCACCGGCACCCAGGCCATCGACCTCGCCCTCCTTACCGACGGCCYCCGCGCCGAACGCGAGCAGGGCATCACCATCGACGTCGCCTACCGCTACTTCGCCACGGACCGGCGCAGCTTCATCCTCGCGGACTGCCCCGGCCACGTGCAGTACACCAARAACACSGTSACSGGCGCGTCCACSGCGGACGCCGTCGTCGTSCTCATCGACGCCCGCAAGGGTGTCCTGGARCAGACCCGGCGCCACCTGTCCGTACTGCAGTTGCTGCGCGTCGCCCACGTGATCGTGGCCGTGAACAAGATCGACCTTGTGGACTTCAGCGAGGACGTGTTCCGCGGCATCGAGGCGGACGTCCAGCAGGTGGGGCGCGAGCTGGGCCTCGGCCGCCAAGAATCGAAAAGTGGCGGCGCCACTGACCTGCTGGTCATACCCGTGTCCGCGCTGGAGGGGGACAACGTCGTGGAGCATTCCGCCCGGATGCCCTGGTACGCGGGACCGGCCCTGCTCGAGGTGCTGGAGCAGCTGCCCGCCGCCGACGAGCTCGAAAGCCACCTCGAAAGTTTCCGGTTCCCCGTCCAGCTGGTCATCCGGCCGCAGGGCGCGCTGGCGCCGGACGCCGTGGCCGGTGGGCTCGACGCCGGGGCGTACCGCGACTACCGGGCCTACGCCGGGCAGATCACCGAAGGCTCCGTGAAGGTTGGGGACCAGGTGTCCGTCCTGACCCCCGGCCAGGCCCCGCGCACCACCACCGTCACCGGGATCGACTTCGCCGGCACGGAGCTGGCCGAGGCGGTCGCCCCGCAGTCCGTGGCGCTGCGCCTGGCGGATGAGTTCGACGTCGCCCGCGGTGACACGATCGCCGCGACGGGGACCATCCGGGAGGCATCAGCCGATCTGTATGCGGCCCTTTGCTGGCTCTCGCCCAAGCCGCTGCGCGAAGGCGCGAAGGTCCTGGTCAAGCACGGCACCCGGACGGTCCAGGCCCTGGTCCGGAACGTGAGCGGCAAACTGGACCTGGCCACGTTCGGCCTTGAGGGCGCGTCTACCTTGGAGCTGAACGACATCGGCCACGCCCAGCTGCGGCTCGCGGCGCCCCTGCCGCTGGAGAACTACCTGCACCACCGGCGCACCGGGGCGTTCCTGGTGATCGACCCGCAGGACGGCAACACGCTGGCCGCCGGGCTGGTCAAGGATCACCCGGGCGACCACGAAGACGAGCGTTACTCGATCTGATTCACTAGAGTTGACCCCACCGGAGCGGCAGCGTCCGGGTACGGCCCGGCTGGGGAGGGGTTGGATGTCAGAGCACGCAGAGGTTGTGGCAAGATCCCTCGATGCCTACGCCGCGCAGCTGACCCGGCTGGCCGGGGCGTCCGCGGCGGTTGAGGGTGCCATCCGGGCCCGGCTGCGCGACGACGGCCTCAACCACCACACCGTCCAGTCCCGGGTCAAGGATCCCGACTCGGTCCGCGCCAAACTGGAACGGCTCACCCCGGACGGCACGCCCAAGTACAGCCGCGGCCTGGAGCAGCTCGATGACCTGATCGGCGTCCGCGTCATCATGTTCCTCGAACCCGACATCGCCGACGTCGCCACCGCCCTCAAGGCGCAGTTCCACTGCCAGGAGGACGACGACAAGACCAGCTCACAGCGCCGGAACGGCCAGATCGGCTACGGCGGCCGGCACCTGATCCTGCGCGTCCCGGACCAGCTGACCCCGGCGGGCTGCGAGCCGTTCGTCGGGCAGCGGTTCGAGGTGCAGATCCGGACCGTCCTCCAGCACGCCTGGGCCGCCTTCGAACACGATGTCCGGTACAAGGGCCGGGTCGAGGCGAGCGCCGAGGTGGACCGGGCCTTCACCATGGCCTCCACGCTGATTGAACTGGCCGACGCGCAGTTCTCGGCCATCAACGACATCGTCAAACGCCGCAAAGCCGAAAGCAGCGCGGCGTTAATCGGCAGCCGGGCCGACCTCACCGGGGAGATCCTGGAGGACCTGCTGACCCGCAGGCTCGCGGACAACCCCAGGAGCCAGGCCCACCAGTACGACCTGCTCGTGGCGCTGCTGGCGGCCAACGGCGTCGAGACAGTGGCGGAAGCGGAGGCGCTCTTCGGGGCCGCCGACTGGTCCGGGGTGTCTACGCAGATGATGTACCGGTTCCCGGCCGGGCACTTCCGGATCGCCGATGACTTCCTGCTGTGGAAGTGGGGCGCGGACTACATCGAGCGGACCAAGTCCCTCGGCGAGGATCCCAAACGCGAGTCCAAGCTGCGCTACCGGCTCGAGAAAATGGCGCACTCAGCCTGAACTTGCGCCTGGCCCTGAGCCTGCGCATGTGACGCAGCATGACCTAGCGTGACCCCGGGTTTCCGCACCATTGAACCCGGTTAGTTCCCCTCCCTAGGGTGAATCCATGACCACTCCGGAACTGTTTTCCAGTGCCTCCCTCGGGGCCTCCCGGGAGCGATGTCGCCGGCGCTGACCCCGCCAGGCCCAAGCCGCACCCCTCCCACGAACAGGATTCCCCCATGTCATCCACACCTGAAAACCCCACGCCCACCGGCACCACCCGGATCGTCGCCGGCGAAACGGCCAAACCGCGGCGCAAGCGCACCGTCGAAATCGGCGTCGCCGTCGGACTGGCACTGCTGATCGGGGCCGGTGCCRCCGTCGCCTCGACCGTTTCCCGCACCAACGACGCCGCCGCCGCGCCGGCCGCTGCCGGACCCGCCACGGAACTGCGGCTCGGCTACTTCGGCAACGTCACCCACGGCCCGGCCCTGGTGGGTGTCAGCAAAGGCTTCATCGCCAAGGAACTGGGCCAGACCAAGCTCAGCACCCAGGTCTTCAACGCCGGCCCGGCCGCGGTGGAGGCCCTGAACGCCGGAGCCATCGACGCCACCTATATCGGGCCCAACCCGGCGATCAACTCCTACGTCAAGAGCAAGGGCGAATCCATCAGCATCATCGCCGGCGCCACGTCCGGCGGCGCGCAACTGGTGGTCCGGCCCGGGATCAACTCGGCCGCCGACCTCAAGGGCAAAACACTCGCCACCCCGCAGCTCGGCGGAACCCAGGACGTGGCCCTTAGGGCCTGGCTGGGCAAGCAGGGGTTCAAGACCTCGACGGACGGCAGCGGCGATGTCACGATCAACCCCACCGAGAACGCCCAGACCCTCAAACTGTTCCAGGACGGCAAGCTCGACGGCGCCTGGTTGCCCGAGCCCTGGGCCTCGCGCCTGGTGCTCCAGGCCGGGGCGAAAGTACTGGTCGATGAGAAAGACCTCTGGGACAAGGGCCAGTTCGTCACCACCATCCTGATCGTCAATAAGAAGTTCGCGGCCGAACACCCCGCTACCGTCCAGGCGCTCCTCAAGGGCCACATCGAATCCGTGGACTGGCTGAACGCAGCGCCGGCCCCGGAAAAGGCCGCCGTCCTCAACGACGCACTCAAGGCAGCCGCGGGCAAGGCGCTGCCTGCCGACGTCATCGACCGGTCCCTGAAGAACATAGTCTTCACCGTCGACCCGCTGGCAGGAACGTACAAGAAGCTGCTGCAGGACGGCGTCGACGCCGGCACCACCAAGCAGGCCGACATCAACGGCATCTTCGATCTGGCCCCGCTCAACAAGGCCCTGGGCGGGAGTGCCGCCGGCAGGAAAGTCTCCGCCGGAGGGCTCGGCACGGACTAGCGTCCCGCCTCCGCCTCCCGTCACGCCCGCACACCGCCTCCTGGCACGCCCGCACACCGCCACAAAAGTAAGGACCAGACCATGCCAGTCGTACTGGAGAACCTGGGGAAGCGCTTCGGCGACGGCGCCCCGGTGCTGGACGGCGTCAACGCCAGCATCGGGCAGGGCGAGTTCGTCGCCCTGCTCGGTGCCTCCGGCTGCGGCAAGTCCACCCTGCTGAACATCATCGCGGGACTGGAGGCGCCGACGTCGGGCGCCCTTGAGGTGCCCAGTGACGGCGCGGCGTTTATGTTCCAGGACGCGGCGCTGTTTCCTTGGCTGACCGCCCGGGAGAACATCGAGCTGGCACTGAAGCTGCGCGGCGTCGGGAAAGCTGACCGCAGGGCCAAGGCGGGGGAGCTGCTGGACCTCGTACACCTTGGCGGTGCCGGCGACAAGCGGCCGCACGAGCTCTCCGGCGGGATGCGGCAGCGGGTGTCCCTGGCCCGCTCCCTGGCGCAGGACCGGCAGCTGCTCCTGATGGACGAGCCCTTCGCCGCCCTCGATGCGATCACCCGCGACCTGCTCCACGACGAACTTGAACGCATCTGGAAGGAAACCGGCCGCACCATCGTCTTCGTCACCCACAACGTCCGCGAGGCCGTCCGGCTGGGCCAGCGTGTACTGCTGCTCTCCTCCCGGCCGGGGCGGGTGGTGCGGGAGTGGCACGTCAGCGAGGAACACCGCACCGACGCCGGACTGGCCGGCCAACTCACCGGCGAAATCACCGCCCGGCTACGCGAGGAGATCCGCCGCCATGCCAAGTAACCAACTTCATGTGGCCGACGCGCAGGCCGGGACCCACAAGGTCACCGCCGCGCTCACCCGGTCCACCGGCGGCCAGGAAGATCTGCGCGCGCTCGAGGCGGGCCTGGATTCCCTGCAGTC